>JAAFIJ010000035.1 GCA_013298675.1 Rhodobacterales bacterium
CTGGCTGGCGAAAACTGTGCCCAATACAAGCCTCGAAGGCCTTGAGTTCCCGAGAGAGCCTCACTCCACCGCCTTAAAGAAACGGTCAGAACGCCAAGCCCAGACCGAAAGCATCGAAGATCCGGCGGAGGAGAAGATAACCCGTTCAGCCCGGCCGATCAGGTTGTCGGCGGGCACAAAGCCAACGCCATTCAATTCTATACTTATTCGGCTATCGGCGCTGTTGTCGCGGTTGTCGCCCATAAAGAAATACTTACCCTCAGGTACGGTAAAGACAGCCGTATTGTCGGTCGGCGAATTCCTAATATTCAAGACCGCATGTGCCGCGCCGTTTGGCAAGGTTTCAATAGAGCGCGACTTTTGGCAAATCGCCCCGTCACCCACGACTTCGTTTTCGCAGCCCGGTAGTTTCTTCATCGGACCTTGCGGTTCCATCACCTCTTCAAACACGCCGTCTGCAATCTGCGGGGCAACGGCGCCGTTGATGTACAGCAGGCCGTCTTTCATCTGGATCTTGTCGCCCGGCAAACCGATCAAGCGCTTGACCATGTCATTGTCATTTGCGGGGTGGCGGAACACGATGACGTCGCCGCGTTCGGGTTCGGTAAAGAACAGCCGCCCCGATACAGGGCACAGTCCCAGCGGGCAGGAATATCTGGAATAGCCATAAGCCATTTTATTCACATAGACAAAGTCGCCGACAAGCAGCGTGCTTTTCATCGATTCTGACGGAATCCAAAACGGTTGGAACAGCAATGTGCGGAATAGACCTGCAATCAATAGGGCGTAGACAATCGTCTTCACCATCTCGCCAATGCCACCCTCAGACTTAGCCATGTACTTACCTCATAGACATTTGAAGGCTACATGCGCGCCCATCGGATAGGAGTCAAGTTTGGCTGGCAATGATCCGCGCCTCGATGACAACAAATGCCTGTGCCCACGGGTGATCGTCGGTCAAAGTCACGTGAACAATCGCTGTGTGACCTGCCGGGGTCATTTTGGTCAGGCGGTCTTGTGCCCACCCCGTCAAATGCATGATCGGCTGGCCAGAGCGTAAATTGGTCACTGACATATCTTTCCACGCGATACCCATGGCAAGCCCGGTACCCAGCGCCTTGGAACAGGCCTCTTTCGCCGCCCATCTTTTGGCATAGGTCGCGGCGATGGCGCGCGGACGGCTTTCAGCTTTTTTCTGCTCAATCTCGGTAAAGACACGGTTTTTGAACCGATCCCCGAACTTGGTCAGGGTCGCCTCTATCCGTTCAATATTCGCAAGATCAGAACCGATGCCGAGGATCATATCAGTTTCCAAGAATTGGGGCGCACTGCATTTGACGATCTGGGGCCGAAATGACGCAACTCCCTCAAAGTCGAGCCGCATCCATGCGCACGCGCATTTCTTCGATCGCCGGACCAAGACCCATATAGAGCGCCTCACCAATCAAGAAATGCCCGATGTTCAACTCCCGAACCTGAGGAAGTGCTGCGATGGGACCGACGTTTTCATAGGTCAGGCCGTGACCCGCGTGAACCTCTAGACCCAGCCCATGCGCAAGCGTCGCACCGGCGCGCAGTGCCACTAACTCTGCCGCGGCCTCAACCAGTTTTCCTTCGGCATGCAATTCGGAATAATGCCCGGTGTGCAGTTCAACCACCGCGGCACCAATACGGGCAGAGGCTTTTATCTGATCTGGTTGATGGCCGATGAACATCGACACACGGATTCCAGCGGCCACCAAAGGTGCGACATACTCAGCAAGGCGCGCCTCATCGCCTGCGACATCTAGTCCGCCTTCGGTCGTGCGTTCTTCGCGCTTTTCGGGCACCAAACAGACGGCATGGGGCCGAATGCGCAGCGCAATAGCTTGCATTTCAGCCGTAGCGGCGCATTCGAAATTCAACGGAATGGTCAGTCCAGCCATCAGCGCATCAATATCAGCGTCGCGGATATGGCGGCGATCTTCGCGCAGGTGTGCGGTTATGCCATCGGCGCCCGCCGCCTCGGCCAGCAAAGCAGCGCGCAACGGATCGGGCCACTGCGAACCGCGCGCATTGCGCACGGTTGCCACGTGATCAATGTTTACGCCCAAACGAAGACGAGCTGAATCTACCATGACCTGTCCCTTTCGTGGCGGCTTGGACTAAAGTGTATCTGATGGCCCTTCGCCGTCATTGTCGATCCCCGCTCGCGCATCGTCGTCAGTTTTGGCCTTGGGCTTTAGTCTTTGAGCGGCTTCACGCAGGCTTGTTGCCAATTTCATCCGCCGCTCACCCCGTTCTTTGGTTTTGGCAGCGCGCGCCTTTTGGTACGCCTCGACCAACGGAATGGTGATGTAATAGCCGATCAGGCTAAGCAGGATGCCCGGCCCCAAAGCACCAATGAAATACGGCAGGTAAATCTGGCGCCAGAACTGCAACAGCCCACCCCAATGCGCGCGCTCATGCGTGAAAATCGCCTTGAAATTGGCCCATAGCTCTGCGCCCGCATTCCCCAAAGCGGCACCAATGGCGTCAGCGGTCAACGGCTCTGCTGTGCCACCCAACATCCAATGCCCAAGGGCAATCGCGCCGACGGCGAAAAAGGGCGTGGTGATCGGGTTAGAGTTGAACGTCGCAAGCAAAGACGCCAGAACGTTGCCCCGGATCAACCGGGCAAAGCCCCAAGCCCCCAAGAACTGCAACCCCGGAAGGGGTAAAAATCCGATCAAGCTGCCTGCAAATACACCGCGCGCAATGCGGTGCGGGCGATCGGGCAATCGACGCATACGGTGCATGACATAGCGTGTCGCCCGGCGAAAGCCGCCCTTTGGGTAAACCATTTCGCGCAACCAGCCAAGCCAGCTTAACGAATCCCGCCGTTTAAACACCACGTCCGGCCTAGTCCTTCCTGCCCTAACCTTTGGGCTTGCGCGTCACATCGCGCACGCGCGACACTTGCGCCACATCTGTCTCTGCTTCAAGCGCGGTCATCACCATGTGCAGGTGTTCAACATCCCGCAGATCGACATCAACAACCAATCTGTAAAAATCTGGTTTCCGTTCTGTGAACTTCAGATCAGAGATATTGGCCTTCTGCTCTCCAATCAAGGTGCAGACCCGCCCCATGACCCCCGCATCATTGGAAATTGCCAAATCCAATGACACTGTGTTGGTCGCCGCATGCCGACCTGAATGCCAATGCAGATCCACCCAGCGGTCTGGTTGCTCTTCAAATTCTTCCAAGGCCGGGCAATCAATGGCATGCAGAACAACCCCTTGACCCCGGTGTGCAATCCCGACGATCCGTTCTCCCGGCAAGGGTTGACAGCACGGCGCGCGGCGGAAGTTTTGATCCCCCGCAAGACCGACAATTGCGCGGTTGCTTTGCACCTCATCCCCCTGGGCCAAGGCCAATTCGGGATAAAGCGTCTCGACGACCTTGCGCGCAGTCATCTCGCCAGAGCCTAGGCGAGCCAGCAATTCATCCGCCTCGGATATGCCCAGCATCTTGGCCGCCGTGCGCAGGGCTTTGTCGGTAAATTTCTTGTTGATGTGTTCAAAAGCCGCGCGTGCCAGTTCTTGGCCCAACCGGACAAAACGCCCCTTGTCCTCTTCGCGCAAACTGCGCCGGATCGCTGCCTTGGCGCGGCCCGTGGTCACAATGTCGATCCAGCTGGCCTGCGGACGCTGGCCTTCGGCGGTGATGATCTCAACCGACTGGCCGTTCTTAAGCCTTGTCCACAGGGGCACGCGGATGCCGTCGATTTTCGCGGAAACGCAGGCGTTTCCAATGCGAGTGTGGATCGAATAGGCGTAATCCAGCGGCGTGGCCCCGCGCGGCAACTGCACAACGTCACCCTTGGGCGTAAAACAAAATACCTGATCCGAATACATCTCAAGCTTTACATGCTCGAGGAATTCGTCGTGATCGCCTTCGTCCAGCTTTTCGGTCAAGGACGCGATCCATTTCGCCGGATCCACCGCAAATGGGTTTTTGGCGCGCACCCCTTCGCGGTAAGACCAATGCGCGGCAACCCCGGCCTCGGCAACTTCATGCATCTCGCGGGTACGTATCTGCACCTCTACCCGCTTGCCGTCACGGCCCGAAACTGTGGTGTGGATCGAGCGATAGCCGTTGTTCTTGGGCTGCGAGATGTAATCCTTGAACCGCCCTGGCACTGCGCGCCAACGTTGGTGGATCACGCCCAGAATGCCATAGCAATCGGCCACACTTTCGCAGATCACCCGAAAGCCGTAGATGTCGGACAGACGCGAAAAGGCCAGATCCTTTTCCTGCATCTTGCGCCAGATCGAATAGGGTTTCTTGGCGCGACCATAGACATCGGCCTCAATCTTTACCTTTTCCAGTTCTGTACGAATATCGGCGGTGATTTTGTGCACCACGTCGCCCGCTTCACGCTGCAGGGTCAAGAACCGCCGGATGATCGAATTTCGCGCCTCGGGGTTGATGACCCGAAAGGACAGATCTTCCAGCTCTTCGCGCATCCACTGCATACCCATGCGACCCGCCAAAGGGGCATAGATCTCCATGGTCTCACGCGCTTTTTGGAGCTGCTTTTCCGGATTCATGCTTTTGATCGTGCGCATGTTGTGCAGACGGTCAGCAAGCTTGACCAAGATCACCCGCAGGTCCTTGGACATGGCCATCAACAGTTTGCGGAAGTTTTCGGCCTGCTGCGATTCTGTCGACGACAGTTGCAGGTTGGTCAACTTGGTCACACCGTCCACCAGTTCGGCCACCTCAACCCCAAACAGGGATGAAACCTCGGTATAGGTCGATTTGGTATCTTCGATGGTGTCGTGGAGCAATGCCGTGATGATGGTCGCATCATCTAACTGCTGTTCGGTCAAAATCGCCGCGACTGCGATCGGGTGAGAAAAATAGGGCTCACCTGATTTGCGGAACTGACCCTCATGCATCAAGGTTCCGTAGGCATAGGCCTTACGGATCAACTCAGCATTGCTTCGTGGGTTGTAGTTTCGAACCAGGGCGATGAGGTCTTCTACATCGATCATCATCGCCCCCGTTCAGACGGGCCTTTCCGGCCTAGAGTTCGCCTTGCGCTTCCATAAGGGCGCGCAGCAGCTTTTCTTCCGACATGTCGTCCTGCATCGGACGATCAAGTTCACCGGACATCAAAAGCGCCATTTGATCTTCTTCGGGCTCATCAACCTCAATCTGGGTTTGATGGCTTTCAATCATCCGCTCACGCAGGTGATCAGCAAGTTGTGTTTCGTCGGCAATTTCGCGCAACGCAACAACGGGGTTTTTGTCATTGTCGCGTTCGACAGTCGCGGGCGAGCCAGCTTGGATCTCGCGCGCACGATGTGCGGCCAGCATGACCAGTTCAAACCGGTTAGGGACTTTATCAACGCAATCTTCGACCGTCACGCGGGCCATGGACGACTCCAATCGGGGATGGGTTCGGGAACCGCCTATTTAGGCGCGATGCCGGGGCTTGACAAGTGTATAATCAAAGGGATGTGGCCTGCTCTATCGGTATAATTTCATCCACATCGCTTTGTGGCAATGCGGCCAACATCTGTGCGACGGTCAAACCCGAAACCGGATGGCACCAATTAGGGGCGATCTCGGCCAAAGGCACCAAAACAAAGGCCCGATCCTGCATTCTGGGGTGTGGAAGTATCAAGCTTGCCGGGGTTTGCACCTTTTGCTCTGCCAGCGGCAAATCGCGCCAATAAGCGTAGCCGGCACCGTCAGGCATGATCAGACCATCAATGGCCAATAAGTCCAGGTCCAAACTGCGCGACGCCCACCGCGCGCCGCGCTTGCGTCCGAATCGCGCTTCAATTTCGTGCAAAACGGTCAACACGTCAGGAACGTCGACAATGGCAGTTCCTTGACGCAACGTCAGCGCAACACAACCGTTGATGTAGTCAGCGCCTGATCCTAGCGGAAAGCTAGGGCTTTGAAATAAGCGGCTTTCTGCGATGACATCAAAATGTTTCTCGCCAAGCGCACGAACCGCCTTAAGAACAACGGCCTCGGGGCCATCGTTTTGCCAGTGTTGGTTGGACCCTAACGCAATCAGAAGCAGAGAACGGTGTGGAACTAGCAAACTGGACCTATTCCTTTAGCGCGCTTGCAGCAGCGCGAATACATTCTATATCTCAAAAACGACCAATCGGTGTGTTTTATTTTGGGTTCGTGCTGGGTGTTTTTAACTAAAGTGACATTCGAACTAAGATGCGTCTGAAGCGCGGGGAAAGAGAACTCTATAATGTTTTACAAAGACGAACGGCTTGCGCTGTTCATCGACGGGTCGAACCTCTACGCGGCGTCCAAGTCGCTTGGTTTTGATATTGACTACAAGCTGTTGCGCCAAGAGTTCTTGCGCCGCGGCAAGCTTATCAGGGCGTTCTATTACACCGCCTTGCTAGAGAATGACGAGTATTCCCCCATTCGGCCGTTGGTTGATTGGTTGAATTACAATGGCTTTACCATGGTGACCAAACCCGCCAAGGAATATACCGACAGCCAAGGCCGTCGCAAAGTCAAAGGCAATATGGACATCGAGTTGGCCGTCCATGCGATGGAACTTGCGCCGCGCGTCGATCACATCGTGCTGTTCTCCGGTGACGGAGATTTTCGACCACTTGTTGAAAGTCTTCAACGTCAAGGTGTTCGGGTTTCTGTCGTCTCAAGCATCCGTACGCAGCCGCCGATGATTTCGGACGAACTGCGTCGTCAGGCCGACAACTTTATCGAGCTTGACGAATTGCGTGACGTGATTGGCCGCCCACCACGTGAGGGCAAATCGCCGGACCGGGATCAATTCCAGACCGAGCTGGGATAAACCACGACTTGCTGCTGGCCCAACACATTTGATGTAAGGGCCAGCACGACGACAAGATTGACCCACGACGGCCTCTGGGCTGTCGCAGACCTCCCGCCCGCATTTTGCGACGTTAGAATTCTTCAACGACCAGTGCGCCAAAAGCAGGTTTTCACTAGACCTCTGCCTGACAGCGCCTTAGGTCTTGGGCGAAACCTGTATGGGTACGCTATGACCGATTTGCCGCCAATCCTGCTGTATCTTGCTGCTCCGCGTGGGTTCTGCGCCGGAGTGGACCGGGCGATTAAGATTGTCGAACTGGCGATCGAAAAATGGGGCGCCCCCGTCTTTGTGCGCCACGAGATTGTACACAATAAGTTTGTGGTCGATGCTTTGCGCGCCAAAGGGGCGGTTTTTGTCGAAGAGCTGGATGAATGTCCGCTGGACCGGCCCGTTATCTTTTCCGCACATGGGGTGCCCAAATCAGTGCCCGCTGCCGCTGCGGCACGCCAGATGATTGCCGTTGATGCCACCTGCCCCTTGGTGACCAAAGTCCACAATGAAGCGCAGCGCCACCATGAGGCAGGCCTGCAAATGGTTATGATTGGCCACGCCGGTCACCCTGAAACCATCGGCACCATGGGCCAACTGCCCGAAGGATGTGTGCTTTTGGTGGAAACCATCGCGGATGTGGCAAACCTTCTGGTCTCAAATCCCGAAAAACTGGCCTATATCACCCAAACCACACTGTCAGTGGACGATACTGCCGGGATCGTAGCCGCATTGCAGGCCCGTTTCCCATCGATCATCGGCCCGCACAAAGAAGACATCTGCTATGCCACCACAAACCGCCAAGCAGCCGTCAAGGCCATTGCTGGCAAAATCGACGCGTTGCTGGTGATCGGCGCGCCCAATTCATCGAATTCACGCCGTCTGGTAGAGGTGGGTCAATCCGCAGGCTGTGCCTATGCCCAACTGGTTCAACGGGCCACCGACATTAATTGGCGCGCCCTGCAAGGCATTCGGTCTGTCGGCGTCACCGCCGGGGCATCTGCCCCCGAAGTGCTGGTCAATGAGGTGATCACGGCGTTTCGCGCACGTTATGACGTCACAGTAGAACTGGTTGAAACTGCGCAGGAAACCATCGAATTTAAAGTCCCGCGCATCTTGCGCGAACCCGCGTAAGGAAGCGTGATGAACCTGAAACCTTTGCTGATCGCCCTACTTTTGTGCGCCCATCCCGTCTACGGCCAAGACAACACGCAGTTTGCCTATTGGGGGGACTATAGCGGGTCTTTGCCCCCGGAATACGCATGGGATTACCGCGTTACCTTTTTGGAAAACCGACAGGCCGAAGTGCGCTACTGCAAAGGCTATTCCAACGATGCACCGGGCTGTGCCACTGCAAAGTTCCGCCTGTCAAAACGCAAGTTTGCCCAACTGATGGCCGCGCTTACGCCCCTAGAGGCTGAACTGAATGCCAACCCTGCGCAAGACGACCCCGACCCGCCCATTGGCGGCGGCGCCGTCTATGGAAAGCTGACGATGAATGGCAATGACGTGCCACTCTATGCCTTTTCCATTGGCGACAGCGCCGCGCGCGTCGCCGAGGTACTCGACCTGTTGCGCCAGTTTACACCTCAAAGCGCCATCAACAGCGCCAAAAACAAAGCAAAGCAGCCCTGATGCCTGACCTTTTTGCGTATACGGATGGCGCCTGCTCTGGGAATCCGGGCCCCGGTGGTTGGGGTGTGTTGATGCTCGCCCGCGAAGATGGACAGATCGTCAAGGAGCGCACGCTGCAAGGCGGCGAGAAGTTGACCACCAACAACCGGATGGAGCTGATGGCCGCGATTTCCGCGCTAGAGGCGCTGACTCGCACATCTGAACTAACCATTGTTACCGACAGCGCTTATGTGAAAAATGGCGTGACAGAATGGATTCACGGCTGGAAACGCAATGGATGGCGCACCGCCGGAAAGGATCCGGTCAAGAATGCCGAGTTGTGGCAACGCCTTGACGCTGCCCAAGCCGCCCACAAAGTGACGTGGCGCTGGATCAAGGGCCATGCGGGTCACATTGAAAATGAACGCGCGGACGCCTTGGCACGGGCCGGAATGGCGCCCTTTAAACCCTAAGCCCGTTTAACCCCAACTCATTCGGCCGTTGGGTTCAGCCTAAATCCATTCCAGATTAACTTTGCTGGTGGAGTACTTTTTCGCAACGATGGCGCGAATGGCCTTATAGCGCGGAACAAGATCGCGAAACTTGCGCTCGTGTGTTTCGGCCACCAGACAGCGCACATGTTGAAACAGGTCCGCCTCGTCCATTTTCTCTAGGATTTGCAACTCTGCCCCTTCAATATCCATTTTGACAAAGGCAATCTGGCCCCGGCGCGCCACGGTTTCCTGCACCAATGCGGGAAAGTCGATCAAAGGCACTTCAACCGAATTGTCAGCATCTATCCGACGGCCGCCATCCAAAATCGTGCTTTTCACCGACGCACCATTTGGGTTGGTGTCAAAATTGTCGGCGCGCATCAAGCGAACTGTGCCCGCCCCCACACCAACGGCCGCCTGAACCAAAGTCACATTTGGCATAGCGGCGAATTTTTCCTGCAAGGTCGCAAAAGCAAAAGGATCGGGTTCATAAGCAATGACATCCGCGCCCGTGGCCGCCAAAACCGCCGTCACAACACCCATGTTGGCACCGCAATCCATCACCAGATCTCCGGGGCGAAGCATCGCACACACCCCAGCCAAAAACCCTTCGGCAGAGGCTTTGCGCATGTTGCGTTTCTGGCGGCGTAGAAAAATCTCTGCCTTGAGTTCGGCATCAGATTTCGGGGCTGCGCTGGTATTTTCGTCCGTTTTAGATCGTTTGGCCATCGTGAAACCTACTGATTGGGGGTGTGCCCGCAGTGTGGGGGGCGCGGCGCTTGGTCACTCTTCCAATGCTTTGGAAGCGTCAACACCCTCAACTTCACACATCCGCGCGGCATAAGAATTGGCCAAAGGTACATTCTTGCGCCACCACGGTTTGGTCCCATTGGTATAAAGGTGAACCGACATTGTGTTGTCGGTAAAATGCCCTTCAACCCGACCATAAGGGTCAAAAAACACATCGTTCAACTGAAACGGCACAGGGTACAGATAGTCCGAGGTCAGCGCTTTGTCATAATCACCCGTTTGCTGGGCAAAATAGGTGAACGCTTGCGGGCCAAAGGCCGTCCTTTCAGCGTTATAAATGCGCACAGCTTGGGGCAAGGCGGTGTCCTGCTTTTCAATCCGCTTACGTTGCTGCTTGTTAAACCAAGCGGGCGCCGCAGGCAGGTTTTCATAGTAGTCAAGCAGTTGATCCATAAGATCACCTGTCTGCGGGATGTAAACCACCCCACAATTCAGCGCGCCGCGAAACCCGTGGCCCGCGAAAATATGGGTCATCTCATCAGGGAAAGGTTTGTGACAGTAGGCGTCGCAATCGATCCAAACCGCGTTGGTTTTCTGGATCATCTTGTAGCGGAAAACATTGGACAGAAAGCTTTCTGACGTCTGGCGGACGATTTCCATGTCGATCGCCATGATATCCGATGCAGGCCTCACTTCAATGCCCGCTGGAACATTGGTGACGGTGTCGGTGCAATAGAGCGTGGTCGGGTGCCCATTTCGCACATGGCTAAGCAGACAAAGCTGGTTCAGATAATGCAGCTTTTCGCCAATCCAAAGCGACGCAACTGGCCTGCGAGCAGAAGTTGTCATTCAAAGTGCCTCATTTATTTTCTTAGTGGTTTTGTCGCAAACATGCCGCATGCCATGCGTTGTGTCCAGTTTCGCAACAATCGATAACGCGATCACTTGCCGACTGAGTCATTTCCGCCAAAGTTTACTTAGCAGATTTGGGGGTGACATTAGGTTTCCAGCCTAAAACCATGGCAGATATTCGGATCAAATCCATAATCTGGAGCATACCCCGCCTGCGCGCAAATCTGAATGATTTCAGTCATGCTCTGGTGCCAAGCCTCAAGCATTTGTCCATAAAAGAACAATTGTGTTGGTTTACGATCACGCGTCGTGTCGAGCAAAAGTCCAAGCTCCGCTGGTCCCATACGTCGATCAGCTATCAACAAGGCAGTTGGGTGTTCAGCGATCATAAGTGAACAAATGGATTGTGAAAACGCCCCCGCTAAAGGGGCTCTTGCAAGCTGCAATTCGTTAGTGAACGTACGTTCACTAACGGCATAGATTGTCGCCATCATGTGCAAAAATTCCGGACGGTCTTCGTACATAGTGATGGTTAGGTCAGGCCGAATGTTGGCACAATGGCCGCACAAAAACCCGACAGCAGAGCCGACCTCCAGTACCTTTGCCCCGTTTGTCAACACCAGCGGCATCCGCCGCGCGAGGCCCCTCTCAAACTTGCCTGCCCGAATGCTGGGCAAGACATGGGCCGCAAAAATCCGCGGATCTGCCGGCAGCTTAAGCGTATGGTTCGGATAATATTCCGCGTCGGCTTCACGCATCAGATCAACCGAACCGGTGGCATATGACCCCATCGGAACCTGAACTGCCGGCTCTCTTTGCGGCCCGGCCTTGCGCTCTTCTCTGGCCTTTGCTCCGCGTTTCTTTTCGACATCGCTCATCAATGCCGCTATTTTGTCGCGGTCGCGCGGTTGCGGCGGCTTTGCCACGATCTGTGTAATTGGCACAGCAGAAGCTTGCGCAAGATCAGCCACAAGCGTTCGGTAAGCATCCGTTGCGCGCAATTCATCCAAGCGCATTTCAGTGCGCTCCAGCGCAGCATAATGCAACTGATTCAGGACAGGATCTCGAAGTAGCGTTTCAATCATCTGATTGCGCACTTGGGTATAGCGTAGCATCGTCTCATCGCGAACTTCGTTGCGATCCTGCAAGCTCCAGTAATCGCTGTTATATTTGTCCGCCTTGTTGTTTACGTTGCCGCGTAGTTTGCGAACCGCATAGCTGTCAACGGACTTTACGGCGTAATGGTTCAACTGCGCCCAATCGTAGCCTACCGTGCGGGTGATCGACCGCCAGCCGCGAAATTTGAAGTAATCCTCCATCTCTTGACCAGAGCCGTTCAGCCATTTCACCTGATCGGGAAATTCGGTTTCGATCCACTTTGTCTTCATTTTGGGGCGATGAATCCCCAAATTCCATTTGTCAGGATCAAACTTGAAAAGGGTCTTCACGCCCCAACCCTTGTTCCAAGTTTCCGGCGCGGCCATCAAATATTGTTCGGATACAGGCGCGCGCGACCAATCGACCAGCCCCGCTGACCCAAATATCCGCCAGGTCACCACGATCCCGTTCGCCCCCTGAGCTGTCGCGGCCGTCAACACCCCATCAAGAGTACCGTCGCCGTATTTGATCGACAAAAACTCGTCGGCATCAAACACCATGACCCAGTCCGACTGTTGAACCACAGGTTCCATCTGCGCATGATTTAGCGCCGAAGGTTGCGGGCGAATGCCTTCGGGTATGACGTTGGCACGGTGATGGCACAAGCCAAGCTCTTCAAGCCGAAAAAGTATTTTTTCGGTGCCATCTGAACAATCGTTCGTATAGACAACCAAATCGGTGAATCCGATGGCAAGATGATGTGCGACCCATTCGATTACAAAGGGGCCCTCATCCTTCATCATAGAAACGGCCGTCACCTGACCATGCGCACCCGCATGGCGCTTCAGTGAGAATTCAACCCGCCCCCAATCTGGCCCTGCACCAAACGGGCGACCCTCTTGGGTGGGCGCCTTAGCCTCTGGCTTGACCTTTTTGCTTTTTGCCACGCCTACCAACCCAAGACCTCACCTTTTAGTCCAACGGTACAAGACCTTCGCGACCCTACAATGCGCAAATTGTCTTCGGCAAGGTCTGATGCAAACCCCACCAGTGCAGCGCCGGCGCAAAACAAAACACCTGTACATTGTCGCCCAATTGGCAACATTAATGCGCTTATGTCACAAACTTTGTCTGATAAGTTGATGACAGTCACCGCATCAACAGGCATAGTTGGGAAAAAAGGCGGCTCGGGCAGGAAATGCCCGAAAATCGACACAGGTACACTGAATGTTTAGCCCTTTCTTGGCACATCATGCCACACTGGCCTGTTTCTCGCTGCAGTCTTTGCCGCTGGCTGCCCAATGACTGAGCAGATGACTGAGCAACCTCTAGGCGAAAAGGTTGACGACACCGAGGACTGCCCGCCCGACGCCTTCACCGCTCAGATACCCCAACCTGGATTTTCGCGCTCGGCCAGCGCTGCAGTCAAGAAATCGTCGTTTCAGCTAAAGGGCGGGCTTGTCGACGCCTATTTTATCCGCAGATCCGATGTTTTGTGGGTCACTTTTGATAATCTTGGCTCGGTTGGCGCTACTGTTCCCGCGCAACCTTGGCTGCAAATGCGCGCCGCACATGCAGGTGCGTCAATTTTGGGCATCATCGCCCGTCGCAAGGATTGGTATCGAAACCCTGACACTGCCGCTTTGATCACTTCACTGCGCGATGCGGGGTTGTTTTCCAAGTTCAAGCGCGTGGTGTTCATCGGCGCTTCGATGGGTGGGTTCGCTGCACTTACCTATTCGGCGCTTGTTCCTGGATCGGTTGTTTTGGCTTTCAGTCCGCAGTCAACGCTGGCCAAATCCATCGTCCCGTTTGAACGACGCTACAAGTACGGTCTGCGGAAATGGGACTGGACAACGCCAGAGCATCTGGATGCTGCCAACGCTGTTACCACCGCTGCAAAAATCTGGTTGGTATACGACCCTTTTGTTCCTGAAGATCATGCTCATGCACGCAGGATTTCCGGGCCAAATGTCCAACACTTGCATTTTGACCATACAGGCCACCGCGCGATCCGTCAGTTGAAGGACTTTGGCGTGCTGTCGCAGTTGATCGAAGGCATTGCCAACGACGCGTTGGATGTAACGGCCCTGTTCCGCGCCGCGCGCACACGCCGAACCAACTTGACTTGGCAGCGCAACCTTACCGCTGAGGCAGAGCGTCGCAAGCATGTGCCCCTTTTGTTGGCCGCGTCACATGCGATGTCGGCGCTTGATCCGGGGTCCCGGTTTCCAATTCGCCTTCGCAGGCGATTGAACGCGCCGAACCAACCAACCACTGTGGGGGCACCTCTACTGCCCCCAACCCACGGACCTTTCACACATGAGATCGTCACGCTTGAAGCC
>JAAFIJ010000350.1 GCA_013298675.1 Rhodobacterales bacterium
TCGCCTTTTCTGCCCATCTGTCTTTCATCGGCGGGCTCACGAGACAGTGACCACCTAGGCGGTGATTATCGGTGCGGCCAAGCTGCATCCGGCGCCATTTGGACAAATGCTGGGTAGACAAATGTCGATGCGCCCCTGAAGGCGGCAATTCTGCCCGAGCGAAGCCCGCGAGGGGCAGTGCTGCCATCAGTACAGTTTCCACGATGCCGCCAAAGCCTTTGTGGCGCTGTATGACAGAGGTCATGTGATATTGTCCCTAAGCCAAACCTTTTGGTCGCCCTGCTTTGATATGATGAAAGACCGCTTTGGCACAATTTGGTTGATCGGTTCTGCTTCCTGAGAAAGAGCGAGTAATCGGGCATTGATTTTCCGCCGTGTCCCGTGCAAACCCGGTTCGGGACTTGCAAGGATGGGCCGGACTATGACCAGAATCGACGCGACCTTCGCGCGGCTGAAATCGCAGAACAAAAAAGCTTTCGTGGCCTATATCATGGCGGGCGATCCAGATGTGGAACGCTCTCTGGCAGTGATGAAGGGTTTGCCCGGCGCAGGCGTCGACGTGATCGAGCTTGGTTTGCCGTTCACCGATCCGATGGCGGATGGCCCGACCATTCAGCTTGCCGGCCAGCGCGCGTTGGAGGCCGGCATGACCTTGGACAAAACGCTGCAAATGGTGCGCGATTTCCGGGCAACCGATGCAAATACCCCCATTGTTCTGATGGGCTACTACAACCCAATCTATTCGCGCGGCGTTGACACCTTCCTTGCCCAAGCCACCAAGGCCGGGATCGACGGTATGATCATCGTCGACCTTCCCCCAGAAGAAGACTCTGAGTTGTGTTTGCCCGCACAAGCGGCTGGGTTGAATTTCATCCGGTTGGCAACCCCTACCACGGACGCAAAACGCCTGCCCAAAGTGCTGCAAAACACCTCCGGCTTTGTCTATTACGTCTCGGTCACTGGCATCACCGGTGCTGCTGCGGCGCAAGCCGCAGATGTCGGTCCCGAAGTGGCACGGATCAAACGTTCCACCGATCTGCCAGTGATCGTCGGTTTTGGCATCAACACGCCTGAGGCTGCAATGGCCATCGCCTCGGTAGCAGACGGTTGCGTCGTTGGGTCTGCCATCGTCAAAGAAATTAGCACCGGAAAACCCGTGGCCGATGTGCTGTCATTTGTGGCAACCCTTGCCGCAGGCGCGCATTCCGCGTGAAACCTTACCTGACGCCAGAAGCGGTGGCCTATGCCGCACTTCTGGCGTCAAGCTTTCATCGCCAAACCGGGCAACTTTTGCCTGAAGATCCCGAACAGCTTTGGCACCACCCACATCCCTTGGTCAGCCACGGGGCACAGGCCGACCCGGTCTTTTGCTATGCCAACCGTGCGGCACTTGTCCTTTGGGAAATGGACTGGCACAGCTTTACCCAACTTCCCTCGCGCTTCTCTGCGGAGCCCGACCTCGATATCCAATCCGACCGGGCAACACTCCTGAAAACGGCCCTCGCCAAAGGTCATGTTGCAAACTACCAAGGCATCCGCATTTCTGCCAAAGGCAACCGCTTTGCGATCAGTCAGACCCTACTTTGGTCTGTGATCGACACTTACGGCCAAGCCCGCGGCCAAGCCGCACTGATCGGCAAGATTACCCCACTCATCGGATGATTTTCCTCGTACTGCTGCTTTCATCTGTTTAGAAATATCCCACGGGGGAAGCGGCAATGCCCCTGCGCATTGCCGCGCGGGGGTGTGAAACCCCCGTTACCCGCGCCAGTTTAAAACATTCGATTTCGCCAAGCAGCCAAAGGAACCACCATGCACAAAGGTCGCATCGAAGCCTTCTCTGACGGCGTCCTCGCCATCGCCATCACCATCATGGTTTTGGAATTGAAAGTCCCGCATGGCCACGACTTTGCCGCCCTGCAGCCGCTGATCCCGATTTTTCTGAGCTACATTCTGTCCTTCGTCAATGTCGGCCTTTATTGGAATAACCATCACCATATGTTCCAAGCGGTTAAACATGTCGGCGGCTGGGTGCTTTGGGCCAATTTGCACTTGCTGTTCTGGCTTTCGCTGATGCCCTTTGCCACTGGTTTTATGGGCGAAAACGGTTTTGCGCCTGTGACGGTCGCCGTCTATGCCTTTGATCTGATGATGTGTGCGGTAAGCTATACCTTGTTGGTATTCGCGCTGATCGCCCAGCATGGAAAAGACAGCGACTTCGCCCGCGCGCTTGGCTCTGATTTGAAAGGCAAGATCTCGCTTGCGTCATATGTGCTGGCAATGCCTCTGGCATTTGTCGCACCGATCCTGTCTTTGGTGCTGATCACGGTCGTTGCCGTTATGTGGATCGTTCCCGACCGCCGCTTTGCCAAGATTGTCAAATAGACACAGCCAAGTCCATTGCGTCCAATTGCTGAAATTGGCAAGACTCAATTAACAATTTTAGCAAAAGGTACTGCCATGCCGGTGATTACGTGTATCGACGATCTGAAGCAGCTGTACCAAAAGCGCACGCCCAAGATGTTCTACGACTATGCAGAATCCGGCAGCTACACGGAACAAACCTTTCGCGAAAACACCACGGATTTCGCAAAAATCCGCCTACGCCAACGGGTTGCGCGTGATTTGACCGGGCGCAGCACAGCCACCACGATGATCGGTGAGCCCGTCACTATGCCCGTGGCGCTTTCCCCCGTAGGCTCTACCGGGATGCAATGCCCGGACGGAGAGATCAAAGCCGCACGCGCAGCAGCGGCTTA
>JAAFIJ010000351.1 GCA_013298675.1 Rhodobacterales bacterium
CCGTCAAGGCATTGGTGAAACTGTGTGCCGCGGCGTCGATGCCGGCCGTAGCTGTGACAGACAGCAACAACATGTTTGCGGCCCTCGAATTTTCAGTTTTGGCCAAAGATGCGGGGTTGCAGCCGATCGTCGGCTGTCAGGTGTCGCTGGCCTATGATCCGGCTGCAGCGGGTGAAAAGTTGCGCATGCCTGCCTCTGTCGTTTTGTTGGCGCAAAACGAGGCGGGTTATATGAACCTGATGAAGCTGAACTCTTGTCTCTATATCGACAAGGGGGGCCAGCTAAATCAGGTCACAGTCGACGAATTGGCGCAGTATTCCGAAGGGTTGATCTGCTTGTCGGGCGGCCCTGATGGTCCCTTTGGTCGGTTGTTGCAAACGGCGCAAATGCCCAAGGCGCGGGCGCTGATGACGCGCCTTGCCGCGATCTATCCACAGCGATTGTATGTCGAATTGCAGCGCCATCCGGGTCCGGGCGGACGGCTGCCTGAGGCAGAGGCGTTGTCAGAACGCCCGCTGATCGAGATGGCCTATGACATGGGTCTGCCCTTGGTCGCCACAAACGACGTCTACTTTCCCAAGACCGAGATGTATGAGGCGCATGACGCCCTTATCTGCATCGCTGAAGGTGCTTATGTTGATCAACAGCAACCTCGTCGCAGGCTGACCCCGCAGCATTATTTCAAATCTGAGGCAGAAATGGCGACGCTGTTTGCCGATTTGCCAGAGGCGTTGGACAACACCGTCGAAATCGCGCGCCGGTGTGCCTTTGCTGCCTATAAACGCGCGCCGATCTTGCCGAAATTCGCGGATGACGAGGTGAACGAACTGCGCCGTCAGGCCAATGCGGGCCTGCAAGCGCGGTTGGCGATCATCGCGCATTCGGCCACGGTTGAAGAGTATCAGGCACGGCTTGATTTCGAGTTGGGCATTATCGAGAAGATGGGTTTCCCCGGCTATTTTCTGATCGTGGCTGATTTTATCAAATGGGCCAAAGATCACGGCATTCCGGTCGGCCCGGGGCGGGGGTCGGGTGCGGGCAGTCTTGTGGCCTATGCGCTGACCATCACTGACCTAGACCCGTTGCGTTATGCGTTGTTGTTTGAACGGTTCCTGAACCCCGAACGCGTGTCGATGCCCGACTTTGACATCGATTTTTGCATGGATCGGCGCGAAGAGGTCATTCAATACGTTCAACAGAAATACGGGCGCGACAAGGTGGGCCAGATCATCACCTTTGGCGCGCTGTTGTCCAAGGCGGCGGTGCGCGACGTGGGTCGGGTGTTGCAAATGTCTTATGGGCAGGTTGACCGCCTGTCCAAGATGATCCCGCTTGAAGGGGTCAAACCCGTCTCGATCACCAAGGCCTTGGCGGACGAGCCGCGCCTGCGCGAGGCGGCCAAAGAAGAGGTCGTCGGTCGCCTTTTGACCTATGCCAAGGAAATTGAGGGGTTGTACCGCAACGCCTCAACCCATGCGGCAGGTGTGGTGATTGGCGACAGGCCGTTGGATGAATTGGTGCCGCTGTATCAAGATCCACGGTCTGACATGCCAGCCACCCAGTTCAACATGAAATGGGTAGAGGCCGCGGGTCTGGTCAAGTTTGACTTCTTGGGCCTGAAAACGCTGACCGTTATTCAAAACGCCATGGACCTGTTGGCGCTGCGCGGGATCAGCTTTGACATCAACCTGATCCCATTGGACGACAAACCCAGCTATGAACTTTATGCCGCCGCAAAAACGGTTGCAGTGTTTCAGGTGGAATCCAGCGGCATGATGGATGCGCTGCGGCGGATGAAGCCCACTTGCATTGAGGATATCGTGGCGTTGGTGGCACTTTATCGTCCAGGTCCGATGGAAAACATCCCGACCTATTGCGAGGTCAAGAACGGCCTGCGCGATCTGGAATCGATTCACCCGACCATCGACCATATCCTGTCTGAAACCCAAGGCATCATCGTCTACCAAGAACAGGTGATGCAAATTGCGCAGGTCATGGCGGGCTATAGTCTTGGCGGAGCTGACCTTTTACGCCGCGCCATGGGCAAAAAGATCGCTGAAGAAATGGCGAAAGAGCGTCCCAAATTCGTTGAGGGCGCAAAGAAAACCCATAACGTTGATGTGAAAAAGGCCGGAGAAGTCTTCGACCTGTTAGAGAAATTTGCGAATTACGGCTTTAACAAATCCCACGCTGCGGCCTATGCCGTGGTGTCGTATCAAACGGCCTATCTCAAGGCCAATTATCCGTCAGAGTTCATGGCTGCGGTGATGAACTGCGACATTCACTTGACCGACAAGCTTGCGGTTTACAAACGCGAGGTCGATAAGCTTGGGATCAAGACGATCGCGCCTTGCGTCAATGCATCTCTTGCGACGTTCACCGTACGCGACGGGGCGGTGGTCTACGGTCTGGGCGCGCTGAAAAACGTGGGTGTGGATGCGATGGGGTTGATCGTGTCGGCCCGCAAAACCGATACAGGTGGCGAAAAGCCCTTCGCCACTTTATTCGATTTTGCCCGTCGCGTAGATTTGAAACGAGTCGGCAAGCGGCCGTTGGAAATGCTGGCCCGCTCTGGCGCCTTTGATCAGATGGACCCGAACCGCGCCCGCGTGTTTGAGGCGCTTGATCCGCTGGTCGCCTATTCCGCCGCCATCCACGAGGCAAAATCGTCCAACCAAGTGTCACTGTTCGGTGAGGCGGGGGCAGATATTCCCGAGCCG
>JAAFIJ010000352.1:0-1129 GCA_013298675.1 Rhodobacterales bacterium
CCATAGCCAACCAAGTTGAAACCGACGGCGTCGAGGTCTTCTTGTAGGTTCGCCGCATTAAGGTATTCACTGACGACCTGCGATCCCGGAGCCAGCGACGTTTTCACCCAAGGCTTTGATTTCAGGCCCAAAGCCCGTGCCTTACGTGCTACCAGACCGGCACCGATCATCACATAAGGGTTCGAGGTGTTGGTGCAAGATGTGATCGAGGCGATCACCACCGAGCCATCGCGCAATTTGTAATCGTGCCCTGCCACTGCAGCAGTTTTACGGGCATCAACCGTGGCCGCATGGCTCGGCCCTTCCGAGCTCATTTCCTTGGCCGCAGCTGTGGCATCCACGCCACGGAAATCGCAAACAGTTTTGTAGAAATTTGCCGAGGCATCGGTCAGCGGCAGATAATCTTGCGGACGTTTCGGGCCCGAGATCGCCGGGACGATTTCGCCCATATCGAGATGCAGGGTCGAGGTGTAGATCGGATCATAATTCGCGTCGCGCCACATGCCGTTGGCCTTTGCGTAAGCCTCAACCAAGGCGATCCGGCCTTCGTCGCGTCCTGTATTGCGCAGGTAGCGGATGGTTTCACCATCGATCGGGAAGAAACCACAGGTCGCACCATATTCGGGCGCCATGTTGGCGATGGTGGCACGGTCCGCCAAGGGCAGGCGGTCCAAGCCGTCACCATAAAACTCTACGAATTTGTTAACTACGCCATGTTTGCGCAGCATTTGAACGACTTTCAGCACAAGGTCAGTAGCCGTCGTGCCTTCAATCATCTCACCGGTCAGCTTAAAGCCGACAACCTCTGGGATCAACATTGAGACGGGCTGGCCCAGCATCGCGGCCTCGGCCTCAATCCCGCCGACGCCCCAACCTAGCACGGCCAAACCGTTCACCATCGTAGTGTGGCTGTCGGTTCCCACAAGTGTGTCTGGATAGGCAACCATCGCACCGTGTTGGTCAGTATCGGTCCAAACAGTTTGTGCAAGATATTCTAGATTGACCTGATGGCAAATTCCGGTTCCGGGCGGAACGACGCGGAAATTGTTAAACGCCTTTTGACCCCACTTCAAAAAGACATACCGTTCCATATTGCGTTCATATTCGCGGTCAACGTTTGCTTGAAACG
>JAAFIJ010000352.1:1139-2687 GCA_013298675.1 Rhodobacterales bacterium
AACGCACGGGGAGTGCCAAATTCGTCGATCATCACCGAATGGTCGATGACCAGATCGACAGGTGCCAAGGGGTTGATCTGTTGTGCGTCACCGCCCAAGCCCTTGATCCCGTCGCGCATCGCGGCAAGGTCCACAACCGCAGGCACGCCCGTAAAGTCTTGCATCAGAACGCGGGCAGGGCGGTAGGCGATTTCGCGTGGGTTTTTGCCACCCTGTTTGCCCCAGTCTGAAAATGCGCGGATGTCATCAAGCACGACAGTCTTGCCGTCTTCAAACCGCAGCATGTTTTCCAAAACAACCTTTAACGCGGCAGGCAGGCGCGCAAAGTCACCCAAGCCGGCTTTCTCGGCTGCTGGGATGGAATAGTAAGCAACGGTTTGATTTCCCGCGCTAAGGGTTTGGCGGGTCTTTGCGCTGTCATTTCCTACGGTGACTGTCACGGTGATGTCTCCTGTCGAGGGTCAATTTGGGAATGGGATTTTGGGTAGGTGATGATGGATTGAGCGCATAAAGGCAAGTGAATCGCGCAAGCTTTGGTGTATTGTATACAATTGTATGCTGAAAAGCCAGAACTTTGAGCGCGGGCGAACACGCTTTAATCACGGAACAGTTTACCCAATCTGAATCCACACTCGCAAAACCTTGATTGGCCAACGGCGGTCAAACTGGCTAATGCTGAAAAGGTGCGGCAAATGGCGAGAAATGCGATGCAAAAATCAGTTTTGGGTTTGGTGGTGGGGACGGTCTTGTCCACGTTGCCGATTGACGTCGCCAAAGCACAAGAGAATGCGGTGGTAGAACTGTTCACCTCTCAGGGATGTTCTTCTTGCCCTCCTGCGGATGAATTTTTTGGTGAGTTGAGGAACATGCCTGGTGTAATCGCGCTGTCTTTGCACGTGGATTATTGGGATTACATCGGTTGGGAGGACACGCTTGCCGATCCCAAATTTACCAAACGCCAGCACAACTACGCGATCGCAGAAAACAGCAAAATGGTCTATACACCGCAAGTGATCGTCGGTGGGGTCATGCGCGCCGTGGGTACCGACAAGTCTGATATCGCGCAAGCGATTCATCTGATGCAATCGCAAGCCAATCCGGTCAGTATGACGGCGACGCGAGATCATGGTCAGATCAGCATTCAAGCCCAATCACCCAAGGGTTTTGAAAAAGGTGCCGCGGTCTATCTTGTCCGATATCAACCAGAAGTGACTGTCGACATTGGTCGAGGCGAAAATGCGGGCCGAACCGTGACCTATTACAATGTCGTTCAAAGCTGGGAAGAAGTGGGCCGTTGGGCCGGGACCGACCCATTATCCACCCGAGTTGATGCGGTTGGTGAGGGGGAATGGGTGGTGATCATCCAGCAGGCGGAGTTTGGAGAGATATTGGCGGCTGCCAAAGCGGATTAGGCTGGCATAAAGCTTATTTCCAGCGCCGGTGAATCCAGAACCATTGGTCCATATGTTGTCTCGTGATCCGCTCTAGACTGTCATTCAAGGATTGGGTCATCTGTTCGGGTGTTGCGTAAGCTATCGGCTTTTCTGT
>JAAFIJ010000353.1 GCA_013298675.1 Rhodobacterales bacterium
GCCCCAATCAGAGGTTGTCGGGCTGCAAATCGGCGCAAAGGCCGATACCGACCGAAAGCGCCCCGGCAAACTCATCGCGATAGTCAAGGCACCGTGACCGCCCATGGAATGCCCGGTGATGGCTTGGGCCTCTTTGGCAATCGGAAACGCCCCGAAAACTTGGCGCGGCAATTCTTCGGTCACGTAATCCCACATGCGGAAATGCGGCGACCAAGGCGCGCGGGTGGCGTTGACATAAAAGCCCGCCCCTTGGCCCAGATCATAGGCCGCATCATTGGCAACATGGTCACCGCGCGGGCTGGTATCAGGGAAAATCAGCGCAATCCCCGCCTCTGCCGCCCAGCGCTGCGCTCCCGATTTCATCATGGCGTTTTCGTGGGTGCACGTCAGCCCCGACAAATACCACAGCACCGGAACGACGCCCTCTTCGGCCTCGGCGGGTAGGAACAGGCCAAAAGTCATCTCGCCACCCGTCACGGCAGAGTTGTGGCTATAGACACCCTGAACGCCACCAAAAGCGCGGTTTTCGGAAATGGTTTTCATTGGTCTTTATACTCCTAACCAAGCGATCACACAGGTCACGGTCAGAACCGACGCCAGTGTGGAAATCAAGATAGATGCGGAAACGCGCTGCGGGGCAACACCGTAATGCTGTGCCAGAATGAACACGTTTCCCGCGACAGGCAATGCGGCAGCGGCGGTCATGACAGCAGCCGCAAAGGGATCAACCTGAAACAGCCACATCGACGCAATTGCCACAGCCAAAGGGTGCAGGACCAGCTTGGCAAAAGACAGCCAAAGCGCCACGCCCAACCGTTCGGCCTTGTTGCCCGCAAGACTGGCCCCAATGGCGAACAGCGCGCATGGCGTTGCGGCAGCCCCCAGCAAGACCAGGAATTCATTCATCGGCCGTGGCAGCGACCAACCCGTCGCACCCCACGCAAGACCCAGCACAATCGACACGATCATCGGGTTTTTCAAAAGCCCAAGCCCAAGTGTGCGCAAAACCGACAGGTGCATCTTCCCTTGGCGAAGACCAGTAATCAGCAAGGTCAGCAGCGACGAAAACAACGCCAAATCCATCGCGAGCACCAGCAAAACCGGCCCTGCGGCGGCCGGGCCCATCAACAATGCCAGCATCGGGATACCCAGAAACCCCGTATTGCCCGTCACGGCCGTATGGGATTCAAACACCGCCTCTTCGGCCCGCGCACCGCGCATGCGGGCTACGACAAAAGCAATCGCCCAAACCATGGATGTGGCCGATAGATAGGCGGCGATGAACGACCATGAGAAATCTTTGGACAGGTCAAGGTTGGCCGCAAAGCCAAAGACCATGGCCGAGAGGGCAAAGTAAAAGACGAATTTGGTCAGATAGGCCGTCGCCTCTGGCGTAAAAAACCGCGTGCGCCCTGACACATAGCCAAGGCCGATCACCGCAAAGAAGGGCAGGGTTTTCAAAAGGATCGCCAGCATGCCGCTTCGTCTCATGCCTTGGGGATTGGAGCAAGCCCCTGCGAAGGTGGTGCTGCTGCGGTTTGGCATGGTCGTGAATTGGCAATTCGCCACCCGCGCCGTAGACATAACGAGTGGTCTTGCCCGCCAAAGTCACCGAAAGAGGGCGGTTTTCCGATCCCACGCAAATTTTACCGAAACAAAGTCAAGAAAACAACAGAACAGGTACCTAAAAGGTTAAGTCATTCGAACAAAATCACACAAATCGCATTACAAATGCTTTCACAACACTCAAGGGTTTAAAAGCAAAAATAACGGGCTTCGCGCTTTGGCAATAAGATCAGGGGACCCAGATTCATTTTGCCCACACTCCGCAATTACAACTTCAAGTTCAACATAAACCGGAATGGCCGGATCAAACTGCTCACCAGTTAGCCGATTTTGTGCTTCTGGTAATGGCCGGCCAAAAATTGGAATTGGGTTTCCACGCTCCCAGTTACTTTCGATCTCGGCAAATGTAGCTTCGCCTGGCGGAATTAACAGTTGGTCTCCGGAAAGTTCGATGCCTTTCGTTGGTTCAAAAGTCATAATTGGGCCAGATAGGAAGTCAAACCTGAGGTTCTGCCCGTCTTTGCGGTACAAGTATTGAAACACCGCAAACCTTGTGTCGTTGGTACCAGCAGAGTAAACCCACAAGCAAAGCGGCGCCACTGATTTATTTTCAATCAACAGTTTATAACTAAATTGACCGGCTGTGGATTGAAACTCAAGTATGCTGACTTCTGGCCTTAAGTGTCCATGGCTTTCACCGCTTACACTAACGCAACTGGAAAGCGTGAACATTGTAGTCACTAAGCTTAAGATACTAATTTTCATGGTCAGCAACCCCCACCTGCAATCGTCCCGCAGACCCATGTGTCGTTATGATTTTCCGTGGCGTCAGGCCCGAAAGCATTAGCGATCGCAATGCCATTCCAGCGATAACCACTCCAATAGCCAAGGTCTTTCTAATATTCAACTCCATCACCGGCTGGCCCGTTTTAGCCTTTCAACTCATCCACGCGCCCAAGTACAGCATGGCCAACTGGGAGTCGTCAAAGCGCGCGTTCAGGTATTGCAGGCCGCTGCCCTCGTCAAATTGCTTGGGGCGCGCAGATATGGCACCTTACCCAAAACCCCTAACCGCCACGCCATCGTCTTCTAACCCCTGTCGCACGGCCTTTGCGA
>JAAFIJ010000354.1 GCA_013298675.1 Rhodobacterales bacterium
ACTGGGATATGGCGAAAACGCCCGTCGGTCATCTTTTGCAAGACATCATCGGCCCGGTCACTTTTGGCACAAGTCACAACCCGCTGAGTCATGATCTGATCCACCAGTTGCCCCAGACAAGATGCTCCGTGGCGACCTATTTCACGCACAATATCACGCTCTGACACAATCCCAGCGACAGTTTTGCCATTGACCGAAATCACCACCGCACCAATCCGACGCGACGACAAAACCTCGGCAATCTGGGCCACCGTCGTACCCGGCGGCTGGGTGACCACTCCATCATCAGATTTGGTCTTCAGAATTTGACTAACGAGCATGGTAATCCTCCCATTTGTCCTTACCATGCTTGAACTTAACTTGGGTTTTGTCAAGAATTTCCGGGGTTGTGCGCAGCGTTCAAACCACTGCCGTTTCTAGGCGCACAACCTCTTGCCGGAACAGCTTGAGCAACAGATCAGCAAAGCGGTTCAGCCGCTCTATCCGGCCATCATCCGCATGCCGAATCAACCAGAACGCGCGCTTTAGGTGCACTTGGTCAGGGATGATGCGCACCAGTTCAGGGGCGGCTGGCAGGGCGAAATCATGCACAACACCGACCCCCGCCCCGTGACGCAAGAAATTCAGCTGAACCGACACCGAATTGGACGCAAGTGCGGGTGCGGCGACGCCAATTTCGGCCAAATAGTCCAGCTCTTTGTCAAAAATCATATCCGGGATGTAGCCGACAAATCGGTGCTGCTGCAGGTCTTGCAGTCCAAGTATGGGCGGGTGGCGTGCGACATAGTCGCGACTTGCCGCCAAATGCAGCGTGTAATCCGCCAGCTTTTGCACGGTCAGCCGCCCTGCCTCGGGGCGCGATACGGCGATGGCCATATCGGCTTCGCGCTTTGACAGGTTAAAGACGCGCGGAAGGGCGACGATCTGCACCTCAAGCCCGGGGTTGGCATCGCAAATCTGCTGAATGACCTGTGGCAATAGGTAGTTGGCACTGCCGTCCGGCGCGCCGATTCTGATTTGCCCGGTCAAACCTTGGGGACCCCGCACAGATTCGGACGCGCCATCGATTGCCGTTTCCGCCCGCAAAGCATGGGTCTGTAACCGTGCGCCCTCTTCGGTTAGCGCATAGCCTTGCGGGGTTTTGGAAAACAACCGCGCACCAACCGCGTCTTCCAGCCGGGCAATGCGCCGCCCAACCGTTGCCGGGTCGACATTCAGCCGCCGCCCCGCGCCCGACAGGCTTTCAGACCGTGCCACTGCCAAAAAGACCCGAAGATCATCCCAATCCATTCGTCATACCTACAAAAATGCAAAACAAGTTTGAAATCTTTCCCCTTTTCACAGCAAATTTGCAAGACTATCCTCGCGCCAACCAAGGGAGAATTGCGATGAATGAGATCGGTCACTGGATCAACGGCAAAATGGTTGCGGGCACATCAGGGCGTTTTGCCGATGTATTTAACCCTGCAACGGGCGAAGTGCAGGCGCGCGTTGCCTTGGCGTCCAAAGCAGAGCTTGATGCCGCAACCGCAGATGCGGCCGAAGCGCAGGTGAAATGGGGCGCCACAAACCCACAGCGCCGTGCGCGCGTGATGATGGCGATGGTCGGCCTGTTGAACCGCGATATGGACAAACTGGCCGAGGCGCTGTCGCGTGAGCATGGCAAAACCATTCCCGACGCCAAAGGCGACATTCAGCGCGGGTTGGAAGTGATCGAGTTTTGCATTGGCGCACCGCATCTGTTGAAGGGCGAGTTTACAGACAGCGCAGGTCCCGGCATTGACATGTATTCAATGCGCCAACCCATTGGCGTGGCCGCTGGCATCACCCCGTTCAACTTTCCTGCCATGATCCCAATGTGGAAAATGGGTCCTGCGCTGGCGTGCGGCAACGCATTTATCCTGAAACCATCAGAGCGCGCGCCGACGGTTCCGTTGATGCTGGCCAAACTGATGCAAGAGGCAGGTCTGCCTGACGGCGTCTTGCAGGTTGTCAACGGCGACAAAGAGTCTGTCGATGCGATTTTGGACAACGAGATCATTTCAGGCGTTGGCTTTGTCGGCTCTACCCCGATTGCGCAATATATCTATGCGCGTGGTACCGCGAACGGCAAACGTGTTCAGTGCTTTGGCGGTGCAAAGAACCACATGATCATCATGCCGGACGCCGATCTGGATCAGGCCGCCGATGCGCTGGTGGGTGCTGGTTACGGTGCGGCAGGCGAACGTTGCATGGCGATCTCCGTCGCTTTGCCCGTTGGTGAGGCGACGGCCAATGCCTTGATCGAACGCTTGATCCCACGCATCGAAAAGCTGAAAGTCGGCCCTTACACCGGTGGCAATGACATTGATTACGGCCCTGTGGTCACGGCCGCTGCCAAAGCCAACATCATGAAACTGATCGAAAGCGGCGTTGACCAAGGTGCCAAGCTGGTCGTCGATGGTCGCGGGTTCAAGCTGCAAGGCTACGAGGACGGCTTTTACGTCGGACCGCATTTGTTTGACCATGTCACCACCGACATGGACATCTACAAGAAGGAAATCTTTGGACCCGTTTTGTCGATGGTGCGCGCCAATTCCTACGAAGAAGCGCTGCGTGTGGCGATGGACAATGAATACGGCAACGGCACTGCAATTTACACCCGTGACGGCGACACGGCGCGCGACTTTGCCAACCGTATCA
>JAAFIJ010000355.1 GCA_013298675.1 Rhodobacterales bacterium
GACCAGCCCAATTTTGATCAAATTAAAGCAGGCGGCCATAGGCCGCTTTCTTTACGTGTGTAGAAACTGAATGGACCTAGCCCAGCGGCTGTGCGCGTTCGACAAGCCGTGCAAAGAAACTTGCACCGATGGGGGCGGCATCATCGTTGAAATCATACGCCGCGTGATGAAGGCCAGCCCCCGGCCCGATGCCCATGAACAGATAGGCACCCGGCCGCGCCTCTAGCATATAGCTGAAATCTTCCGATCCCATTTCGCGCACCGAATTGCCGTCGACGGCATCCACACCTGAAATCTCTTGTGCAACTTCGGTGGCAAAGGCGGCGTTAGCGGCATGGTTGACGGTGGCAGGATAGCCCCAATCATAGTCAATCCGCGCTGTTACATTGTAAGCGGTCGCGTGACCTTCGACGATCTCAAAAACGCGCTTTTTCAACAGAGCGCGCACCTCGGGTTTAAAGCAACGAATGGTCGCACAGAACATCGCCTCTTCAGGGATGATATTTGACGCGGTGCCGGTATGAATTTGCGTCACCGAAATGACCGCCTCGTCCAACGCATAAACATTGCGCGGGATAATGGTCTGGACCGCCTGCACCATGCCTACCACAGCCACGACCGGATCAATACACTCATGCGGTGTGGCCCCGTGGCCGCCGCGCCCTGTCACATAGACAAACGCCGTATCAACAGAGGCCATAAGCGGGCCGGGATTGGTCAGAAAATGCCCAAAGGGGATATTTGGCGCATTATGAATGCCGTAGACCTGTGAGATGTTAAAGCGGTCCATCATACCCTCTTGCACCATGGCCTGCCCACCTGCCCCATCCTCTTCGGCGGGTTGAAAGATCAGCGCAACACGCCCCGCGAAGCGGCGCGTTTCAGCCAGATATTTTGCGGCACCCAGCAACATGGTGACATGACCATCGTGACCGCAGGCGTGCATTTTGCCTTTGATGGTGGACGCATACTCTGCGCCCGTCATCTCTAGGATCGGCAGCGCGTCCATATCCGCGCGCAAGCCGATCGTTGGCCCCTCAGCCCCACCGTTGATGATCGCGACGATTCCCGTCTTGGCGATGCCTGCGTGAATTTCATCGACGCCGATTTCGTGCAACCGTTCCACGATGTAGGCAGAAGTATTGTGGCAATCGAACGCCAATTCGGGATTGGCGTGCAAATGCCTGCGCCAGCCCTTCATTTCTTCGGCATAAGCAGCGATACGGTTAAGAATGGGCATGATGGCTCCTGTCTGATTGTCTTTGATCAAATCTGAATTTGAAGGGATCAGCAATGCCCAAGGCCAAATCTGACGACGCATCCGAGCAACTTGTGCGCAATCCGCTGGGCGGAATGCCCAGATTGCTGGAAATCATGCGCCGATTGCGCGACCCTGACACCGGCTGTCCGTGGGATATAGAGCAGGATTTTGCCTCTATCGCCCCCTACACCTTGGAAGAGGCGCATGAAGTGGCGGATGCCATCGCGCGCTCCGCCTGGGATGAGTTGCCGGGCGAATTGGGGGATTTGCTGTTTCAGGTCGTCTATCATGCACAAATGGCCACCGATGCGGGGCTGTTTGGGTTTGAAGATGTGGTCAAGGCCATTGCCGACAAAATGGTCGCGCGACATCCGCATGTGTTTGGGACAGACTCGCGCGACAAATCGGCGTTGCAGCAAACCGCTGACTGGGAAAAGATCAAAGCAGCAGAGCGCGGACCGGCGCGCGTGCTGGACGGTGTGGCACTTGGCCTGCCCGCGCTGACCCGCGCTGTCAAATTGCAAAACCGGGCGGCTCGGGTCGGCTTTGACTGGCCCTCAACCGATGAGGTTCTGGACAAATTGCGCGAAGAAATGGCCGAACTGGTCGAGGCGCGCGAACGTTTGACCGAGGTAGAGGTTGCCGAAGAGTTTGGTGATTTGCTGTTCGTCATGGCCAATCTTGCGCGCCATATGAAAGTGGATCCAGAGGCCGCCCTACGTGCTGCGTCATCCAAGTTCACACGGCGGTTTGGCCGGATAGAGGATTGGTTGGCGCTGTCAGGCAAGACCCCCGCCGAAAGTGATCTGGCGGAAATGGACGCTTTATGGGACCGGGCAAAGGCCGAAGACAAAGCGCGAAAACCTTGAGATTGGCATGATGAAGTAATGACCAATTAATTTAGTAAGGTATTGACCAAAGTAAAATAGTCAGGTTTAAGGGCCTCGTAAACCAGACAAAGGACTATCACATGACTCGCTCCCGTTCTCTTTTGGCCATCGCACTTTGCTCCGTTGCCTTGCCCGCCGTTGCCGATGAAGTGAACATTTACTCGCATCGCCAACCAGAGCTGATCCAGCCGTTGCTTGATGCGTTTACCGCCGAAACGGGCATCGCGGTGAATGTCGCGTTTGTCGACAAGGGCATGGTAGAGCGTTTGCAAGCCGAAGGTGATCGCTCCCCTGCCGATCTGGTGCTGACGGTCGATATCGCGCGTCTGATGCAAATCGCCGATGCGGATCTGACCCAAACCGTGCAGTCGGATGTCCTAGAGGCGAACGTGCCACCAGAATATCGCGATCCGAACGATCAGTGGTTTGGTCTGACGGCGCGTGCACGGATTATCTATGCCAGCAAAGAGCGTGTAGCGCCCGGCGAAGTGACCACCTATGAGGATCTCGCCTCTGACCGCTGGA
>JAAFIJ010000356.1 GCA_013298675.1 Rhodobacterales bacterium
ACCTGTCTCTGATGACGACAAAATCACCTGAGTATTGGACAAACCCGTAGGCATTTTCACGCAAATGGGGAACAGGATAGACCAAACCAAGACAGCTCGCCCATGCATGAAACGAAACGTTTCAATTGGATGAACGCCGAAATACATACTTGTGAAGAGAATTGGGCAACATGTGTCAAACCGTGACGCCCAACCGTGAAAAACAGTCATCTGCCGGTGGTCAAGCGCCCTCCAATGCTTGGAGGGCACTTTATCCTATCGCAGCCGCCTCTATCGCAGCCGAAGTCCATTCTTGCCGTCAAAGGCCATAACCTCAGATGACTTGAACCGAAGGCCCACGGCGGTTCCAGAGGGAACGACCGTATCGCCTTTGGCTTCGATCACCAGTTTCTCGCCAGAGCCGGCGGTCAGATGAAGGAACGAAACGCCGCCAAGCGCTTCTGTGAATTCGACCGTGTGCGTCGCGCCTGAAAAATCGACCTCAAGATGCTGTGGACGCAAGCCAAGGGTCACTTGGGTTCCCGCACTTGGCAGGGCAACTGATAATTGAACAGCGCCGTTCAGACCGTTTGCCACGACGGTGCCGTCGCTATCGACCACACCGCTGACAAAGTTCATCGCCGGAGAGCCGATAAATCCTGCGACGAACTTGTTGTCTGGATCGCGGTAGAGATCCAGTGGCTTGCCAACCTGCTCTATCCGTCCGGCGCGCAAAACGACGATCTTGTCGGCCAGCGTCATCGCCTCTACCTGATCGTGTGTGACATAGATCATCGTCGCCCCGATCTCACGGTGCAACCGGGTGATTTCCGCCCGCATTTCTACCCGCAATTCGGCGTCAAGGTTCGACAGCGGTTCGTCAAAAAGGAAAACCTCGGGCCCGCGCACAATGGCGCGTCCAATGGCGACACGCTGGCGCTGACCGCCTGACAAAGCCTTAGGTTTGCGTGTTAGATAATCGTCCAGCTTCAGTATTCGGCTGGCTTCTTTCACTTTAGCTGTGATCTCGGCCTTGGGATGGCCGGTCATTTTCAGCCCGAAGCCCATGTTTTCCGCCACCGTCATATGCGGATAAAGCGCATAGGTCTGGAACACCATCGCCACGCCACGCTCTGCCGGGTCCATTCGGGTCACGTCGCGTGAGCCGATCTTCATGCTGCCTTCGGTAGTTTCCTCCAGCCCCGCGATCATCCGCAGCAGAGTGGACTTGCCACAACCCGAAGGGCCAACGAAGACGCAGAACTCCCCGTCCTCAACATGCAAGTCGACCCCATGGATCACTTGCACTTCGCCATATTGCTTGACGACTTTGTTCAGCACGACCTCGGCCATGTTCTCTCTCCCTATCCCTAATCTTGTTCCGGAAAGCGCCAGCTTTCCGCTGCGGTCGCGATGCGCTCCGCTGTGTCTTTGATCCGACCTGCTTGTGCCTCTAGCGCGTCCAGCGTGGTGCGGTGGGTGGTTGATGTCATCGACAACGCCCCCAGCACTCGGCCCACTCGGCTGATAATCGGGACGGCGCAGCAAATGATTCCCGGCTCATGTTCTTCGCGGTCAAAGGCGTGGCCTTGGGCACGAATCACCTGCAACTCGGATTTCAGCTTGGCCGGGGTGTCTAATGTCTGTGGTGTGAAGCAGTGGAAAGACTGTCGGGTCAGCGCCTTTTCAACCGCCTCGTCTGGCATGAACGCAAGCATCGCTTTGCCAACGCCTGTGCAATAGGCTGGACCAACCTTGCCCGCGCTTGAAAACATCTCGACCGGCGTGGCCGCATTGCGCTTGTCCACGTACAAGACCTGCCCTTGATCCATCTGGGCCAAGTGGATCGTTTCACCAGATTCTACTGCCAATTCATCGATGTAAGATCGCGCGAGGGGGGCGAGAGAGCTTTGGGCCCAAGCTGTATGGGCCAGCCGGACCAGTCGGACCCCTAGTGCATAGGTGCCGCGATCTTCGTCATAAGTTAGCATACTTTGATTGGTCAATGTTTGCAAAAACCGATAGAGAGTCGCCTTTGGGAAAGCACTTTGCGCCAGCAGATCGCTGAATCGCACCGGCTTTCCCCGCGCGGCCACCATGTCCAGAACATCAAGCGCCTTGCCGACGGTCCCGTCTGAATTTGCTTCCTGCCCCATGGAGCGCACCTTTTTTATGACTGTTGACAGCTTAGACGATGCACGACATAGTTTTCAATAATTAAGATTAAGTTTCACATAATGGAACCACTAGGGAGGAAACCATGGCCCATTTCTCGAAAGGCGCGCTGACACTTGCCGCGCTGCTTATGACGACCGCTTCGGCTTTTGCCGAACAGCGCGTCGTGACTTACAACGCTGACTACGATCCGATCCCGCTTGCCGCGATGGAAGCGATGATCGCGGATTTCGAAGCGGCTAACCCGGACATCGACGTTCAGCTTACGAACTTCGACCACGAAGGTTACAAGACCTCGATTCGCAACTTCCTGACCGCCGACGCGCCTGATCTGGCCAACTGGTATGCTGCAAACCGGATGAAGCCGTTTGTCGAGGCTGGCCTGTTCGCAGACATCACCGACGTCTGGGATGCCAACGGATTGAACGAGTCACTGGCCTCATCGGTGCTGTCGTCCACAATTGACGGCAAAAAGTATGCGATCCCCTATACCTACTACCAGTGGGGCATCTAC
>JAAFIJ010000357.1 GCA_013298675.1 Rhodobacterales bacterium
AGTATCGCCTTTGCCAACCCGTTGATTTGTGGGCGCTGTTGGCGCTTCCGGTGCTGTGGCTGTTGCTGCGCGCCATTCCTCCGGCCCCGATCAAACGCCGCTTTCCGGGGGTCGCATTGCTGTTGGGGCTGACCGACGAGGAACGCCAAGCGGATAAAACGCCGTGGTGGTTGCTGGCATTGCGGGGCCTTGCGATTGGCGCTGCGATCCTTGGTTTTGCAGGGCCAATCTTGAATCCCAATCCGGTAAAGCCCGGTGTAGGGCCGTTGCTGATTGCGCTCGATGGCGGCTGGGCCGATGCGCGCGACTGGCCCGCGCGCCATGAAAAGGCCACCGCACTGCTGGCCGAAGCTGCGCGTCTTGGTCGCACGGTCGCTTTGGTGCAATGGGCTGATACGCCCCAACCCGTGCTGTTTCAGGGCGCTGATGGGGCCGCAGGCCGCATGGCCGCGATGCAACCGCTTGCGTGGCAGCCAGACCTTACCGCGTGGGAACAAGCCCTGCCCCAAGGGCCGTTTGAAACCTATTGGCTGACAAGTGGTCTGGCGATGCCGGGGCGCGAGGCACTTTTGTCAACTCTTGCATCGCGCGGCGAAGTGGTGATTTACACCTCTCCCCGTCCGATCTTTGGCCTGCAACCCGCCAGCTTTGCGGATGGGGCGGTGGTGGTCAAAGGGGTTCGTGTGGCCTCTGCCACCGCGGCCGACCTTGAAGTGATTGCCCGCGGCCCCGACCCATCGGGAATAGACCGCGAACTGGCGCGGGGGGTATTGGGGTTTGCCCCCGGTGCGGCGCAGGCCGAGGTCAAAATGACCCTGCCACCGGAACTGCGCAATCGGATCACGCGTTTTGAACTGCTTGGCCAGCGCAGCGCGGCGGCGGTTAGCTTGACCGATGACAGTTTGCGGCGGCGCAAGATCGCGCTGATCGGAGGCGCGGCCCAGCGTGAGGGTTTGCAACTTTTGTCACCCACCCATTATCTGCAACAGGCTTTGGCACCCGTGGCCGAATTGATCGATGGCAGTTTGACCGACGTCTTGCAGGCTAAGCCCGATGTGATCGTCTTGGCCGATGTGGCCAAGTTGACCCAAACTGAAACCGACGGGATTTTGGACTGGCTTGAGCAGGGGGGGGTACTGCTGCGTTTTGCCGGGCCGAAACTGGCCGCCAGTGATCTGGCGCGCGATCAAGAAGACGCGCTAATGCCGGTGCGTTTGCGTCAAGGCGGGCGGTCCGTTGGCGGTGCGATGAGTTGGGGCGAACCAAAGGCGCTTGCAGCCTTTCCCGAGTCGAGCCCGTTTTACGGTCTGCGGGTTCCCGCTGATGTTTTGGTGGAACAGCAGGTTTTGGCACAGCCCGATCCAGACTTAGCAAACCGTGTGATTGCATCCCTGATCGATGGCACACCTCTGGTGACGCGCAAAGCCGTAGGGCAGGGTCAGGTCGTATTGTTCCATGTTACGGCCAACGCAGAATGGTCAAATTTGCCGCTGTCGGGCCTGTTTGTGCAAATGTTAGAACGGCTTTCTGTATCATCCGGCCTGTCGCCAGACAAAGCGGCGGAGGTTGCGGGGCAAGTATGGCAGGCAGAAACGATCCTTGATGGGTATGGTCAGCAGGCGGATGCAGGCACCGTTGCGGGCGTTCAGGGCGAAGATTTCGGCCGCGCGTTAGCTGACGGCCCAAGCGCCAAGTTGCCGCCCGGCGTTTATGCCGGAGGCGAGCGGCGCATTGCGCTGAATGTGCTGACGCCCGACAGCGTTTTGACCGCCGCGGTTTGGCCCAGCGGCACACGCGTTGAAGGGATTGATGCCGTGCAAGAGCAATCGCTGAAAGGGGGGGTGCTGACAGCGGCCTTGGCTTTGTTGGCGGTGGATGTTCTCGCCGCACTTTGGGTTTCTGGTCGGTTGTTCAGCACAGCCGCTGCGATGATTGCGACGATAATCTTGGTCTGGACACCGCCCCATCTGACGCCCAAACGCCCGAGGATATTCGCGCGATAGAGGCGACACGTGGCGTCGTTCTGGCACATGTCTTGACGGGCAACGCCGAATTGGACCGGGTGGCACAGGCCGGGCTAGTGGGTTTGGGCGATCAGTTGTGGGCGCGCACCTCGATAGAGCCAGAGCAACCGATGGGTGTTGATCTGGAAACCGACGCGCTGGAATTTTTTCCGTTCTTGTATTGGCCGATCTCGGTCGATCAACCGCTGCCATCGACCGAGGCTTATGCCAAACTGAACAGCTTTTTGCGCAGCGGCGGGATGATCATGTTTGACACGCGCGATGGGGACGTGGCGGGTTTGGGCGGCGCCACGGCCGAGGGCGCGCGCCTGCAAGCTTTGGCGGCGGGGCTGGATATTCCCGCACTTGAGGTTATTCCAAAAGACCACGTTCTGACCCGCAGCTTTTATCTGTTGCAGGATTTTCCCGGTCGTTTCAACGTCCCCGGACTGTGGGTAGAGGCATCGGCACCAGACGCCGCCCTAGAGGAAGGAATGCCGTTTCGTAAACTGAATGACGGTGTGACGCCGGTGATTATTGGCGGCAATGATTGGGCCTCTGCTTGGGCGGTCGACCCGGACGGAGTGCAGATGTTTCCGATCGGGCGCGGATATGCTGGCGAAAAGCAACGCGAGATCGCCTTTCGGTTTGGCATCA
>JAAFIJ010000358.1 GCA_013298675.1 Rhodobacterales bacterium
GGATCATCGGGATAAGGAGGAGTTTTTTCATATGTTACATTCTGTCCTTTGCGTCACTCTCTGTCGCGGGCCTTATCGGTGTGCAGGGCTGAGACATAGGACCGGACATTATCCCGAAGCTCGCCCGATGTCGGGTTGCCTTTAAAGGCGAGATGACGAGCTCAACGGGATTGGACAAAACATGGGGGTCCTCTTCGACGTTGCGGCCTGTGCAAATTCAGGCTCTTTTCAAGGCGGACTGCCATGCACGTTCGCATTACGGTCGAAACGACCTTTGATAAGGATGCAAAGCGCATTCATCAGCTTGATGGCATTTCGCGACCGCACCGAGTGACCTGCCCCGAAGGATTTGGGCGATACCTCGCGGATGGGAAGTGGGTTTTCAAACAGGTGCAGCAGGCAATTCTATGCGATCAGGTTGAGGAAATCAGCCGTGAAAGCCGTGAAAGCGGCGACTGCCCAGCTTGTTCCCCGGTTCGCGCCATCTATGACTATCGCAGGCGCGTCCAAGACACGCTTTTTGGCCGGGTTGTCCAGCCACTCATATCGGAATATGCGGTTGTAGCGCTCGATGTAGGCGCTCTGCTGATGCTGGCCGAGTTGAATATGCTGGATAGCAACCCTATGTTTCTCAGCCCATTTCATCAGCTTTTCGCTGATGTATTCGGGGCTATTGTCGACCCTTATGGTGCAAGGCTTTCCGCGCCCCTTCGATGTGGAGGAGGATCAGAAGATGGTCTGGGGAACCGTTTTTCCCACGACGGGTCCAGCCTGCGGAAATCCCTTTGTACTGGCTAGGAAAAGTCGACCCCGATCCCCCAACCCTCAGGGTTGACGTCATCGAGTACGTTCCGCAGCCGGAACGCGCGGCCATCAGCGAGGGGGTCTGCCATGAAGTCCATCGACCCGCTGCCCGGCCGCGCATGCATTCATGCGCCAGAGGGAGGTGATGTTGGGCCCCTCCGGCACCGCCATAACATCTGGTTTGTCCCGCTTTGGCCGCTTGCGGGGTTTGATCTGTTACCCGGCAATGGTTTGCCTGCAAACCCTGAGAGCGCGCAGATTCAGTTCCAGCGCGCAGGAGATCCGGTAGACCCGCTTGTGGTTCCACCGGCACCCTTTCTCGTTGCGCAGGTGCAGGAAACTCAAACCGAACCCCAGGTTTTGCGGTCATCGGTCAGCCCAACCAGCAGATCGGCGATCTTTTTGTTCTCGCCCTTCAGCTTCGGGCTGTAGCGATAACAGGTCTCGCTGACCCCAAAGGCCCGATAGGATAGGGCAATGTTGACCCCACGTCGCGCCACCGCTTTCTCGGCCATCTCGCGGCGTTGAGATGGCCGCGTCACTTTTTTCCCAGAGCCTCCTACAGCAGGTCGGCCTGCATGCTCAGGTCCGGATATATCCTCTTCAAGCGCCGGTTCTCGTCCTCGATGGCCTTCATCTGGTTGATCAGCGACGCGTCGGTTACCCGGTAGGGTTTTGCAAAGCAAAAGCCCAAAAGGGCATCCCGCCAGACTTCGCTCGCCATTTGTAGAACGAGGCGTTCCCTCTCTTGGTTTGAAGTCAAACCATTGCCGGGCAACGGCATCATCCCATGTTCACAGCATAGATCGGCCACCGGCACACCGCCCTCGGCCTGACGCATGATCGCGATGATCTGCGCCTTTGTGTATTTGCTTCTCTAAATTCTGCTTGTCTTGATTCAGAATCTCCCCATGCTTCTTGCCGAGAAAACTCTGCTTATTCAGCCCCTTACTTTCAGGGGGATTGCCCGACACACTGGCGTCTTGCCGCGCCAGCAAGCTCGGCTAGAATGCCATCGTCGCCGCAACAGCCCGGCGCCAGCGCGCATATTTGGCATCGCGGGTGGCGACATCCACAACGGGTGTGAACCGGCGCTCCAGCGCCCAGTTTTTGGCGAATTCCTCGGGCCCGGAATAAAGCCCTACTTGCATCCCGGCCAGCCAAGCTGCCCCTAGCGCGGTGGTTTCGGTGACCATCGGGCGATCCACAGGCGCGCCCAGAATGTCGGAGAGGAATTGCATCGCCCAGTGGCTGGAGGTCATGCCGCCATCGACACGCAGTACGCCCTCTGCCGCTGCTCCCCAGTCGGCGCGCATCGCTTCCAGCAAGTCGCGGGTCTGGAAGCCGACGCTTTCCAGCGCAGCTTTGGCCAGTTCGGCGGGGCCGGAGTTGCGCGTCAATCCAAAAATTGCCCCCCGGCAATCTGGCCGCCAATAGGGCGCGCCCAGACCGGTAAAAGCGGGCACCAGCACGACGTCCTGCACAGGGTCCGCCGTTTCGGCTAGCGCCTGGGTTTCTTTGGCCTCGCGGACGATCTTGAGCCCGTCGCGCAGCCACTGCACCACCGCCCCGGCAATAAAGATCGAGCCTTCCAGCGCATAGGTGGGCTTGCCGTTTAGCTGATAGGCGATGGTGGTCAAAAGGCGGTTCTGACTGATGACCATCTGATCGCCGGTGTTCAGCAGAGCAAAGCAGCCGGTGCCATAGGTGGATTTCAACATACCAGGCGCAAAGCAGGCCTGCCCCATCATGGCGGCCTGTTGATCGCCCGCCACACCCAAAATCGGGATCGCCGCCCCCAGCAGGTCGGGCGAGGTGGTGCCGTAATCGGCGGCGCAGTCGCGGACCT
>JAAFIJ010000359.1 GCA_013298675.1 Rhodobacterales bacterium
ATCGACATCTCTCGGTCATGTGGATCAGCCCAATAATTCGGATCAATCAAGGGTGCCGCCAGCGGATCGGCACTTGCCAGTCTGACAGTGCCACGCGATCTGGGGCGCAAATAGGCAGAATTCAGCGTGACGCCGCCTTGGGGCATGGCTGCGACCCCGGCCTCTATCCCCGAACCAAGGCCAAGATGGAACTGAATATCGGGGGAACGCGCGCCCGTCTCTGCGTACCAAAATCCGCCCGTCTCAAAGAGGCTAGACGCAACCGGGCCCTTGCGCGTCAGCAGATACTGAAGACCCGCAAGCAATGTCATATGTGGTTTTGCAAAACGGTCATAGGTGTGCGGGCCAGTGCATTCGGCGATGACAAACAGATCAAGATGGTCTTGCAGGTTCGCGCCCACACCGGGTTGATCCAACACAACCGGAATGCCTAGCCTGGTCAAATGGTCCGCAGGGCCGATTCCTGAAAGCTGCAACAGGCGCGGGCTGCCAATTGCGCCGGACGACAGGATCACCTCTGCAGTTGCGCGCAAAATACCTTCGCCCGCCAATTCCACCCCAATGGCGCGGCGGTTCTCTACCACCAACCGCAAAACTTGCGCGCCGGTTTTGACCGTTAAATTCGGCCTTCCGCGTGCGGGTTTCAAATAGGCTGTTGCTGTGGACGAACGGCGATAGTTGCGCTGTGTCAGTTGGTAATAGCCAACTCCGTCTTGCGCAGCACCTGTGAAATCATAGTTGCGTGGAATGCCGACTTCGCCTGCCGCCGCAAAATACGCCTCGCAAATCGGCAGAGGCGCGCGGGGTTGTGATACGCCCAAGGGGCCACCTTTGCCGTGGTAATGGTTCTCAAAACTGTCGTTATGTTCGGACTTTTTGAAATAGGGCAGGACATCGTCATAGCTCCAACCCGAACAACCCATCTGGCGCCATTCGTCGTAGTCAAGCGCGTTGCCGCGTGTGTAAAGTTGTGCATTGATCGAAGAGCCACCACCGATCACGCGTGCTTGGGTATAGCGGATCACCATGTTTTGCATATGTTTTTGGGGCACCGTCTGCCAACCCCAAGAGCCGATGCCTTTGGTCATCTTCGCGAACCCTGCGGGCAGGTGGTACAAGGGGTGGCGATCGGTGCCGCCCGCCTCCAGCAGCAACACCTGTGCAGTCGGATCTTCGGACAGGCGCGCAGCCAGAACTGCCCCTGCCGAACCGCCGCCCACGATGATAAAGTCATAACCCTTTTGCATACCTTAGCCTTTTCATAGCCGCGCTATCGACAGGCCACCATCGACAGGGATAACTGCCCCGGTGGCAAAGGCCATTTGTCCGCTGACAATTGGACCGATCACCTGACCTATGTCGCCGGGTTGCCCCCAGCGCGCGGCAGGCACCAAGCCTTGTTCAATCCGTGCGGTATACTTGTCTTTCACGCCTGCGGTCATTTCGGTTTCAATGATCCCCGGTCTGATTTCAAAGACGCCAATGCCATGTGGGGCCATACGCACCGCGAAGAGCTGCGTCATCATCGATGCTGCGGCTTTGGAAATGCAGTATTCGGCACGCTCAACTGAAACCATTTGAGCACTGACAGAGGTTACAAAGCAAAGTGAACGGTAGTGATCCGATCCACGCGCCAGCATCCGCTTGGCCAGGGCTTGGGCCAAAAAGAATGCGCCCCGCATGTTGACGCCCATCACAATGTCAAAATTGCCCGCCGTAATATCCAACATATCACCGCGCAGTTTTGCCGGAATTCCGGCATTGGAGACAAAGGCGGTGATCTCGCCCATATCCGCCTCAACCGCGTCCAACAATGCGGACACTTGTGCCACGTCCAGCAGATCATGGGTGTAATAGCGCGCGCGGTCGCCCAAGGCATGCATGGCCATTTTCACCGATGGCGCGTCGGCGGGCTGTTCAGAGGCGATCGCCACATGAAACCCCGCGTCGATCAAAACAGTGCATATGCCCAACCCAATGCCTTGTTGACCGCCGGTAACCAAAGCAAGCTTTGTCATGTGGCAAACTCCGTCGCGGTCAAATGATCGGCCAAACGTAGCGCCAACGCGGCAATGGTCAAGGAAGGGTTCACTGCAGCAGAGTTCGGCAGCACCGAGGCATCCATGATAAACAGGTTCGCATGATCATGCGTACGCCCATAAGGCCCCACTACGGACGCGGTTGGATCAAGCCCCATTTTGGCGGTGCCGCATTGATGGCTTAGGGTGCGTCGGTCAAAAGTCTTTGACAGCAAAATCGGATAGCCCGCCTTGCGCAGTACCGATTTCAACTTGGCCACCAAGGCGAGATGCGTCTGCCAGTTTGAGCGTTTCCAATCCACAACGATCTGTTCTCCCTTCAGCGTCACGCGGCTTTCAGGGTTTGGCAGATCTTCGGACATCGCCAGCACATCTATGGCATGGCCTGCGATCCATTTGGCAATCGGGCCGGGAATGGGCGTATCTGCCGCAAGGATCGGGCCAGAGATTTTGCCTAACAGTTGAATATTGCCCAAAGGGGCGTCGCCCGGACCGCCCGTCAGGTAGAAATCGTTCAGCATGAGGGTCTTTTGATAGATGGACTGATTGCGCCGAAACGGGTGGATGGCCAAAACCGCACTT
>JAAFIJ010000036.1 GCA_013298675.1 Rhodobacterales bacterium
AGACCTTCCAGCCAGCCCTGCTTTGCCCAGATCGGAACTTCATAGGTGCCGATGGTGACGACGTCATACTGGCCACCGCCGGTCGCGATGTCAGCGGTGACGTTTTGGCGCAGAACGTTTTCTTCTAAGGTGACCCATTCAACTTTGATGTCGGGGTTCTTGGCATAGAAGTCGTCCATCAGGCCCTGCATACGGACCATGTCACCATTGTTCACGGTTGCAACAGTGATCGTGGTTTCGGCACTTGCGACACCCGCTAGGGTAAGCAAAGCCGTCGCGCCAAGAAGCGCGCGAAGCGTCATTTTCATTGGTATCCTCCCAGATCAGCGAGTGAGCATTTCATCGCTTGGTGATTAATTGCTCACAAAATGATGCCATTCGTCAAGCGTTTTCTTACGCCGCACTTGCAAGAGCTTTGGGGGTCAGTCGTCGCCTAAAATTGCGGCAGCGGTTGCTTCATCCGTAACAATGCCGTTCAAAATTTTGCCTACAAGCGCGGCTCGAATCGCACGCACTTTGGATGCGCCGCCCGCCACGCCGATCACGGGCTTGACGCGACCCGGCTCAATGCGCAATGCGCCTACCAGCCCGTCACGCTCTGATGAAATGTAGTTGCCTTTTTCATCAAAGACCCAACTCGCGATTTCGCCAACAGCACCTTTTCGTTGAAATTCAGCCATTTCCTGCGGACTGACAAACCCATCGACAACAAGCGGGGCGTCATCGCTCATTTGGCCGATACCTACGAATGTGACATCAGCTTGTTCGACCAGAGCAATGACTGCGCGCACCGGGCGCAGTCGGTAATAGAACTCGCGCTCTTCTGTGGTGTCAGAGATAACCGGGACAGGCATAGGATAGTAAGGTGCCATCAGCTTTTCTGCAACGCGGCGAATAACGTCATACAGTGTTGCTGAACCGTCTGGAGCGGTGTTGCCGATCATAGAAACGATTCGGTGATGACCTGCCTCGGTTGGGTTGAATTGCTCTGCCATCGCCCGCAAGGCCCGACCTGTACCAAAAGCGATGACCTGAGGGTCGGTCAAACGCAGATATCGTTCCAATTCGGTTGCCGCACTTGGCGCAATGCTGCGCACCGCGTCAACGCCCGTGCCAAGTGTCGGGGCAACGCGGCAACGCTGCAATCCAAAGCGGTCCGTCAGTCGCGTTTCTAAGTCCAGACAGGTTTCTATGCGGTGTGACAGGCGTACTTGGATCAATCCGTCAGCCATCGCCCGGCTAACCAGACGTTGCGCACGCTGGCGCGAAACCCCAAGTTCGGTTGCAATCTGGTCCTGCGTTAGCCCTCCGACATAGTAGAGCCATCCAGCCCGAGCGGCCTCATCATTTTGGGTGGGTTCTGGCATGGGTCGGGTCATGTTCGTGCCTCAAGGTCTGGGGCGATCTGAAAGAAATCTGCAAAAGACGAAAACCATTTGTTGGGGCGTGCGTCTTGCGGTTCGTCTTGGGTGTGGTCGCGCATATGGCTGCCACCGACAAAGCGCCATACGTCCATGCCCGCCGCTTTGGCTGCGCGGATACCGGTCAGGCTGTCTTCAATGACAAGGCAACGCGACGGCTCTGCCTGCATTCGGCTGGCGGCAAAAAGAAAAAGGTCCGGCGCGGGCTTGCCATGTGCCACCATCGTCGAGGTGAACAGAGAGGGCCCCACCAAATGCCCTAAACCGACATGTTGCAGCGATTTTGCCGCGCGCAACGGGCTTGACGACGTGGCAACACAATAGGGAATAGCCAGCCTGTCGATCACGCTTGAGAGATGCGGCATCACCTTTAACTCTTGCTCAAAGGCGCTAAGCAGGCGTGCGCGGTAACGATCTTCAAAGTCATCAGGCAAAACAAGATGAAACTCACGGCGAATGATTTCCATCACAGTCGGGTAACTGCGGCCCAGAAAATGCCGCGAGATATAGGCAAGGTCGACGTCGACACCCAGTTTCGCCAACTCGTTGATCAACATACGGGCAGAGATGATCTCGCTATCGATCAGCACACCGTCGCAGTCAAAGATAATCAAGTCGTAGTGCAACAGCCGCCCCCCGGAAAACTGGTGCGAGCATTAGCAAGTGCACAGGTTTTGTCCATCATTACCGTCCGCCTATTGCCGGCAACCTAGGAGGCAATTCTGAGAGGCAAATCTGGCGAGCCAGTTTCCTGATCGGTTTCACTAAGTGTTCAAACGGGCGTAGCGGTTTTTCAATGCCGTCGCCACAACGATACCCACAAGCATTGCGCCAATGAAAATCGATACATCGGGCAACAAAAGTGCTGCGACCGGCAAGGCGCCACCGGGACAAAATCCCGCAATCCCCCAACCCACCCCAAAAACAGCAGCCCCACCCAGCAACGACATATCCAGTGCAGTTTTCGTAGGAAGCGCGAACTTCTGATCGATCAAGGGTGCGGCGCGGCGGAAAACCATTCGGTAGCCGACAAAAGTTATGATCAAAGCCCCACCCATGACAAAAGCAAGCGACGGGTCCCAACTGCCCGCCAGATCAAAGAAGTTGATGACTTTGGCAGGGTTTGACATGCCGGAAATGACGATGCCCAGACCAAAGATAAGCCCGATGGCAAAGGTTGAAAGCAGCCGCATGGGTTACGCTCCGATCACGTGGCGCATCACATAGACCGTGATGGCCGTGGTTGCCATAAAAGTAAGTGTGGCCGCGATCGATCGCGGCGAGAGTCTGGCGATGCCGCACACGCCGTGGCCTGACGTGCAGCCAGAGCCAAAAGTGACGCCGATCCCCACCAATATTCCGCCGAGGATCAGCAAAGGTCTGGTCACTGGAATTTGAATAACTGGTGCAGCGCCGCTAACTGCCTGATAGACGAATGGGCCCATGAACATGCCCAACAGCAGTGCGATCCGCCACAGAAAATCGTCTTTGGATTTCGGGAACAGGATGCCTTCGACAATCCCCGTGGCGCCCATGATCCGGCCTAAGGTCAGCATCAACAGTACGGACGCAAGCCCGATGAAAGCGCCGCCAAGCAAGGCGGCATAAGGCGTGAATTCAGTTGTCAAAGTGTTCGCCTCCCCAGCGTCGTGTCACCCGCGACCAAGTCGCAATGTTCAGCCGAGTGTGCCGCCAAACAAGCCCAAAGGAAATCGCTATTGCGTCATGGAACTCACTTTGCACAGCCAGTTGAGCGATGACTTTCCCGCCCCTTGGGAATTGGGTGCGTCGTGTGGACCGGGCCCGAGCGTTCAATCACAGCTTGTTGTCAGATTTCCGACGTTCAAACAGGCGGAGCCAAAGGCTGATGCGCGGCACGGTGCCTGTATCAAACCGCGAGCGGGTTTCCAGAACCGGACGGTTTTTTGACACAGAAGGCGTGTCTTCGCGCAAGACGATATAGATGCCCGCGATTATGATCACCGCTGTACCGACACCTGTCCACATGTCGACCTTTTCGCCGAAGATAAAAAAGCCGAAGATGATCGCCCAAACAATCTGACTGTATTGCATGGGGGCAACAATGATCGCAGGCGCGCGGCGGTAAGCTGCAATGATCAGAATGCCGCCCAACAGGCCCAAAAGCGACATCGCCCCCATCAGACCCATATGGTCGATCGGAACGGCGACATAAACGAACGGCAAAGCACAAGCCATGACCAAAAAGTTCGCGACCATAGGATAGAGCATCAAAACAACAGACCGCTCATCATGGCCAATTTTACGCACGATCACCGAAGTCATCGCCCCTAATGAAGCGGCGGCAAGTGCTGCGACATGTCCCAACCCCAAAGGCACCTGCCCGGGGCGCAGTACGATCAGCACCCCCAACAGACCCACAATTATCGCCATTCCGCGGTGCAGACCAACTTTTTCGCCCAAAATCGGAATGGCCAGTAGAGTGATCAAAATTGGCATCGCAAAGAAAATCGCATAGCACTGCGCCATTGGCAGCACTGAAAAGGCATAGAACCCGGCCACACCGTTCAAGACGGCCGTGGTGGTGCGAATGGCAGTCCAATACGGGTGTTTGGGAATAAGATTGCCGTCTGTGCGATCGCTCATCAGCATAATGGTGACCAAAGGAAAACCGAGCAGTCCTGAAAAGAAGATCAACTGAAACGGGCTATAGCTCGCCCCCAGAAATTTCACCAAAACGTCATGGCTGGCGTATACGCCGAAAGCAGCAAGCGACAGGAATGCCCCGCGCAAGTTCGATTGTGGCAAGGTCATCTGGGGTATCCGGGGCAAGTGTTGGCGGTAACAACTGGTGCGACCACCTCTCGGCCTTTGCGGCGAAAAGTTCAAGCCTTGCCTGATTCAAATATTTTTTCGAAACGGGTTATCACGATAAAGTGGCGCGAGGCGCCTGATTTGATCGCAGCATGATGAACAACCCCGATGCAATGATAATGGCGATGCCAATGACAGTGGCCGCGTCCATCGGTTCTCCAAAGAAGAAGGTGCCGAACAGGCTTGCCCAAATGATCTGGCTGTATTGCATAGGGGCCACGACGATGGCGGGGGCAAGGCGGTAGGCGGCTACGATGCACAAACTGCCCAAGAACCCCTCAAGCGCCATCAACCCGGTCAGACCCAGATGCACGGCGGACATCGGTTGATAGACAAAGGGCAACATCACCGCCACCACGGCGGTTTGGGCGATCATCGGATAAATCAGGATCACGGCCATCCTTTCTGCGCCGCCAGTTTTACGCAAAATGATGTAATAGAGCGCGCCGAAAAAGGCCCCACAAAAAGCTGCCAAATGGGCGAGTGTCAGCGGCGTTTCTGTTGGGCGTAGTGCAATCACCACGCCTACAAGACCGACCACCACGGCACTGCCTCGGGCAAGGTCGATCGGCTCGCCCAAGACAACTGCGGCCAAAACACAGATGAACAGCGGCATCAAAAAGAAAATCGCATAGGCTTGCGCCAGCGGCAACTGGGTAAAGGCATAAGACACAATCAACCCGTTAATGACCACGATCAACACGCGCGCCGCCGTCCACATCGGCAACACCGGCCTAAGGTGTCCGCCCTCTTTGTCGGCCATCATTTGCAGCATCACCAAAGGAAATCCCGCCATCCCAGAAAAAAACAGGATCTGCACCGGGTTATAGCTTCCGCCAAGGAACTTGGTTGTGATGTCATTCAAGGCGTACAGGCCCATCGCGGCAAAACCAAGCATAGCGCCGCGCAATGGGGATTGATTGGTCATGCAAACTCCTGAATCTCGCAAAGCGTCGCGCGAAAATCTGCTTAGGGCAAGTTGCTTTTGCAAAGGGACTGTAAGACAGCAAGCGTCCCGGACATAAGGCATCGACTAGCAAAGCCAACCTCGGTGTCAGCCATGACCGGTGGGCACATTTCGCCCGCATGGACAGGAATTCGGGGCCGCTTGGTGCGGCCCCAAATTGTTAAAGACTGGCGTCCATTGCAGCGATAATCGCATCGCCCATTTGGCTGGTCGAAACGGGGGATCCGCCCTCGGGGCCCATCAGATCCGCCGTGCGCACGCCGTCGGCCAAGACCTTTTCAACCGCGTTTTCGACACGTGTTGCCTCTGCGCCCAGATCAAACGAATAGCGCAGCGCCATTGCGAAGGACAGGATACAAGCGATCGGGTTGGCTTTGCCCATGCCCGTAATGTCTGGGGCCGACCCGTGCACAGGCTCATACAATGCCTTCGGGCGGCCATTGGCTTGGGGCAGACCCAATGAGGCCGACGGCAACATGCCAAGCGATCCGGTCAGCATGGCGGCCATATCCGACAGCACGTCGCCAAACAGGTTGTCAGTGACGATCACGTCGAACTGTTTGGGCCAGCGGCACAACTGCATCGCGCCGTTATCGGCATACATGTGGGTCAACTCGACGTCTGGATATTCCTTGTCGTGAATTTCTTGCACGACTTCGCGCCACAAGATGCCAGATTCCATGACGTTGGCTTTTTCCATCGAGCACAGCTTGTTGCTGCGCTTGCGGGCCAGCTCAAACGCCGAACGGGCAACACGGGCAATCTCGGATTCAGTATAGCGTTGGGTGTTGATGCCAACACGCTCATTGCCTTCGGTGAAGATGCCGCGCGGCTCGCCGAAATAAACGCCCGAGGTCAATTCGCGGACGATGACGATATCAAGGCCGGAAACCACCTCTTTTTTCAGACTGGAGAAATCCGCCAAGGCGTCAAAGCATTGGGCCGGGCGCAAGTTGGAAAACAAATCCATTTCCTTGCGCAGGCGCAAAAGGCCGCGCTCTGGTTTTACCGAAAAGTCCAGCACGTCATATTTTGGTCCGCCAACAGCGCCCAGCAGGACTGCGTCTGCCGCTTGCGCGCGGGCCATGGTCTCATCGGTCAATGGCGTGCCATGCGCGTCATAGGAACAACCGCCGACCAGACCTTCGGACACGTCAAAGCTGACGATCTTTTTGGCGTCGAACCAGGTGATGATCTTTTTGACTTCGCCCATAACTTCGGGGCCGATGCCGTCACCGGCGAGAATAAGGATGGAGGGATTGGCCATGTGGCGCTCCTTCGGATTAAGGTTGCGGTTGGCCTAGCCAAAGAGGCGTCAAGGGTCAAGGACCACTGCCCGCAAAACAAACCAGGGTGTCCGGCAAAGATGCAGGATTTGCCTCAAGAGTGGCAAAGGGGGATGTCTAAGATGTCGTGAAATCGGCCCGTTCTGCATGTGGCTTGGCCTTTTCGGCGTGCCGACGCGCGGGTCAGGCCTCGGTCTCGTTTTATAACAAGAAGACCGCGGTCGCAGCGAGGCTGATTATGTGACTTTGCGCACCGATGATCTATGAACGGACAGTCTGGCGATCTGCAATATGACCCGCCAGATAGTCGGCATCGTGCCAAACGCCCCAGATAAACGGTGAGGCACGGCGCGACAGCCATGCCAGCCCCAAAAAGTACAAACCCGGCACCTGAGAGACGCCCCGGTCGTGCAAAGGGGTGCCCTTTGCGTCGAAGCTATCCGCTTTGATCCAACCAAAATCCAAGGCATAGCCTGTCGCCCAGATGATCGCGGTGATACCCGCCTGCTTTAGATTCAGTGAAAGGATCGGGTTGGTCACACAGTCGGGCGCAGGGTCAAACACCCGGGCTTGCGGCTCTGGCGGCAGATCAAGCCCGTTCTTGGAAACATACGCGTCGGCCGCGTCCAAGAGGGACAGATAATTCGCATCGCCGCCCGCGATGTTGCGCGCAAGATCAGGGGCGATCTGCAACATACCGTCAGTGACGGCACCCGCCCGACCCAGCAGTGTCATGCCACGCGCGGCAAATCGGCGGAAATCAACAGTCTGACCACCATGTGCGCCGCTGACGGCGATGGTGACATGTTCCATGCCCGGCGCGCGGGTCTTTGCATCCCACAGGCCCAAAACGCCCAACCACCAGCAGAAATCACGGCCCCGGTAGCGTAACGCGGGGCGGTCATGCGGGCCAACAGACAGATAAACCCGTTTGCCTGCGCGCAGCAACTCGTCCGCAATCTGTGCACCCGACGATCCCGCACCCACCACCAAAACCGCGCCTTCTGGCAACTGGGCAGGGTTTTTATAATCCGCAGAATGAACCTGAACGATGCCCAATTCGTTGGGCACGATTGCAGGGATCAACGGGCGCTGGAAAGGCCCGGTTGCTGCCACCAGGTGCCTGGCCTCTATCACGCCTTGCGAGGTTTCAACGCGAAAGCCCGCACCATCGGCCAACTTCTCGGCGCTGATCACGTCAACACCGCAACGGATCGGGGCCTTGATCTGTTCGGCATAAGCCTCAAAATAGCTGACGATGCGGTCTTTGGGGACAAAGACGTTCGGATCCACGTCGTCAAATGCCAAGTCCGGAAAGCGGTCATGCCAAGCCGGGCCGTTGGCCACCAGCGAATCCCACCGCCCAGTTCGCCACTTTTCGACAATCCTGCTGCGCTCAACAACAAGATGCTGGACACCGCGGCGACTGAGATGCCCACTCATCGCCAAACCGGCCTGACCGGCACCCACGACAAGCGTGTCAACTTTCTCAACGGCCATATGGGCGTCCTTTTGATTGCTCTTGCGTGGGAAACACCCGATGGGGCCGGGGGTAGAAGCGCTGAGGCTTGAGCATATGATTTAGGCCAGAAGTTGGGCAGAAGGAATAAACTTTTCCAATAGCGTTGATAAGGTTTTTGTTAAACATCTTGCTCAATACCGGATTGAAAGGGTCGGGCCGTATCGTGCCGCGACCGCAATCAAAAGTTAGGGGCAGGCTAATCAGCAATAAGAAAACACTGGTTTTGCTTTGGCTGCATTTTGTGGGATACCCCTTTCATAACTGCCCCAAATCCAAGGGGCCGAACCCGTCTGACCGAACACAATCGCACTGCAACAAGGGGCACCTCTTTTATGGCCGATCCGCACACCCGCTACCGCAAGTTCAACACCAAAGAGACATACCCAGAGCAGAACCTGTCCAACGATCTGTGTCAGGCCGTGGCGACCCGCGGCGGGCGCACGTTGTATTTGCGTGGTCAATGTCCGCAGAACTTGGATGATGCCAAAGATATTGGCAGCCATGATCCGGTCGAGCAGACCCACAAGGTAATGCAAAACATCAAGCAGTTGATCGAAGAAGCCGGTGGCGAGATGGTGCATCTGGTCAAGGTCGTGGTTTATTTGACCGACGTGCGGCATCGTGAAGCGGTCTACCGCACCATGGGTGAATATCTGGCGGGGGTACATCCGGTCTCTACCGGGCTTGTAGTATCGGCGTTGGCGCGGCCAAACTGGTTGGTCGAAATTGATGGTACGGCCGTCATTCCCGACTGACCTTGCCAACCCTTGATTGGAGGCATCAATGACCTTTTCCCTAATTGCGCGGTGCGCAAAGACTGGCCAGTTTGGCATGGTGATATCCTCGTCCTCGCCCGCCGTGGCCGCGCGTTGCGCCCATGTAAGAGCCGGGGTCGGTGTCGTGGCCAGCCAGAACATAACCGACCCCGGACTTGGGCCAGAGGTGCTGGAACACATGGCGCAGGGCAAATCGGCCACCGCTGCTTTGGCCGCTGTCAGCACAGGACGGCCCTTCATCGAATATCGGCAGTTGCTTGTGGTGGGCGCACAGGGGGCCTCCGCCATTCATTCAGGCGCGCAGGTATTGGGAATTTGGGGCGAAGCGCTTGGCCAGGATTGTGCCGCGGGCGGCAATCTGCTGGCCAGTGCAGATGTGCCGCAAGCGCTGGTCGCAGGGTTTGAAGCCGCCGACGGACATTTGGGCGATCGGTTGATGGCAGCCTTGCAAGCAGGGCTGGCGGCGGGTGGTGAGGCGGGGCCCGTGCATTCCGCGGGGATGAAAATAGCCGACGCGCTTGACTGGCCTTTGGTTGATCTGCGCATTGATTGGTCTGACGACCCGATTGGCGGGCTTGCCTTAGCGTGGGATGTCTACCGCCCACAAATGACCGCCTATGTTCAGCGCGCCATCGACCCCACCATCGCACCATCGTATGGCGTGCCCGGCGACGAATAGGGGTTGATCCGTTGCATCAGCCATAGCTGACGCATTCGTACAGGTTTTGATCGGTATTTCTACAGGCTGTTTTCAGTCGACATCAAACCCCGAAGCGCCACAATGGCCGTGCAAACAATGGTCTTTGCTCTGTGCGATCCCACTGACGGGTTAGGCTCTTACTTATCGTCAATTAAGAATGCAGTCATTGAATGAAATCCTTGGCTGGATGTAGGATAGTCCGATGCCGTTTTTTTAACGGCGCTGCTTTATCAAAAGGCCGATTTATGCGTGATCCCCGCTATGACATCCTGTTTGAGCCGCAAAAAATTGGGCCTGTCACCGCCAAGAACCGGTTTTATCAGGTGCCACACTGCAACGGCGGCGGCTACCGTGACCCGTCGGCTGCGGCGGCGATGCGTGGGATCAAGGCCGAGGGTGGCTGGGGTGTGATCTTTACTGAACAGACCGAAATGCACCACAGCTCGGAAATCACGCCGTTCATCGAACTGCGGTTGTGGGAAGATCAGGACATTCCATCAATCGCCAAGATGGCTGCCGCGATGAAAACCCATGGAGCGCTGGCAGGCATACAACTTGCCTATTCCGGCATCAATGGCCCGAACATGTACACCAAAGAGGTGCCACTCGCGCCGTCTGCTTTGCCGATCCGCACCTTTACCAACGATCCGGTGCAGGCCCGCGCGATGGACAAAACCGATATCAAGAACCTGCGCCGCTGGTTCGTAAATGCGGCCAAGCGCACAAAACTGGCAGGTTTCGACCTGATCTGCCTCTACGGCGCGCATGGTTTTGGGATTTTCCAACATTTCCTGTCCCGCGCCACCAATCAACGCAGCGATGAATACGGTGGCAGCTTGGAAAACCGCTCACGCTTTGCCCGTGAAGTGATTGGCGATATGCGCGATGTGGTTGGTGATACCATGGGCATCACGTTGCGGGTGTCCTTGGACGAAACCATCGGCAACTTGGGGTTTTCCAATGCCGAGGTCCGCGACTTCATTGCCATAAATGCCGAATTGCCCGACCTTTGGGATTTGGCGATGGGCACGTGGGAAGACTGTTCAGGCCCCTCGCGGTTCAAGGAAGAGGCCGCACAGGAACAATGGGTCACAGGCATTCGCGAACTGTCGCCGCGCCCTGTTGTGGGGGTAGGTCGCTTTACGTCGCCTGACGTCATGGCCCGCATGATCAAGTCGGGGCGGCTCGATTTCATCGGCTGCGCCCGACCTTCGATTGCGGAACCCTTTTTGCCACGGAAAATCGACGAGGGCCGCGTTGACGACATCCGCGAATGCATCGGATGCAACATCTGCATCACTGGAGACATGACCCAAGGCATGGGCCGCTGCACCCAAAACCCCACTTGGATGGAGGAATGGCGGCGCGGTTGGCACCCGGAAAAGATCGCAACCAAAGGCGCGTCTGAAACTGTGTTGATCATTGGCTCTGGCCCGGCGGGACTAGAGGCCGCGCGCGCTGCGGCGCTGCGTGGTTATGACGTGGCCGTGGCCGAAGCGCGGTCCGAGTTTGGCGGGCGGGTGACGTTAGAGCGCACCTTGCCGGGCCTGTCGGCATGGGGGCGAGTGGTCGATTACCGTCTTTATCAGATCAATCAACGCCCCAATGTGCAGCTTTATCCCGGGTCAAAGTTGTCGGCCGATGAGGTGATGGCGTTCGGATTTCAAAACATATGTGTGGCCACCGGATCCAACTGGCGCGCGGATGGCGTGTCGCGTCAGCACGTGGTCCCGATGCCCGCCGATGCAAATATGCCGGTTTTCACCCCTGATGATCTGATGGCAGGCCGTGTGCCGTCGGGCCGCGTCGTGATTTTCGACGATGATCACTACTATATGGGCGGCGTTCTGGCTGAACTGTGCGCGCAAAAGGGCTGTCAGGTTACTTTGATCACGCCTTCGGCATTTGTGTCGGATTGGACCGCGAACACGCTGGAGCAAGCCACGATCCACCGCCGCCTTGTGGGTCTTGGCGTCAAGATATTGCTAAACACAGGTCTGGCGCGGATTCATGGATACGGCGTTGAAGCCAACTGTACCTACACCGACAGCCGCGCAAGGCTGGAATGCGACGCCGTCGTCATGGTGGCGTCGCGGATATCACAGGACGCAGTTTACCTTGACTTGAAAGCCCGTGAGACCGATTGGGCCGATGCGGGTATCCGGTCAGTGAAATTGATCGGCGACGCCGCAGCTCCGGCGCCGATCGCTTGGGCCACCTTTGCGGGCCACCGCTATGCCCGCGATCTGGACACCGCAGACATCGGCGATGCCCTGCCATTCCGACGTGAAGTTACCGCACTGCAAAACGACTGAAGCGGCAGCCGATCATGTCCGCGCGGCAGCGCATGCGATTTCGGTGTGGGGAGTGTCAAACTTTGTGGAGGCATTGTCCTTTGCATGCCGGCTTCTTGTCAGAACGGCCGTAAAAGCAGATACGGTAGACGGTGGCGGCCTGCATTTTTGCGACCTTTGCTAGTTGGCTTCACCGCATATTACGACCTTTTTCGCAGCCGTCTTTATGCTTTGTCAACAATAAGCCGGTTTAGGCTTCGGTCCAGATTGCCACGCCGACTGGGGCAAGCATCCGCTCTCCAATCAGGAACTTTGCGGTTTGTGCGGCGGGGACCTCGGCTATGGTGTGGCCAAAATTGAAGGCAAAGTGCAGGACATCCCGCCGGGCCATACGCAGATCGCCAAGATCGGGCATGACCTGTAAGCCCGACCACTTTAGCGTGTCTTCGATGATCGCGGCCAACAGATCGGTGCCGGGCAGGGTTGCCAGATAGCGGGCTTTGTCGTTGCCGATCAGAGCAGGGGCAGCCATTTGGTAGGTGCCGTCGAAACGTGCCAGCACCCGTTCGGTTGTGACGACTGTTTCGCGCCAGCGTGCAGCCTGATACGTTGCGTTGCCGAAGATGACTGATTGCGGGGCATAATCTGGTAGGCTTTCTACCCGTGTTACCTTGATGTTCAGCAAGGCGGCCAGCGGACCCGGTGGCAGCGTCTCGGGGATGTGCATGTCCGCAGTCTTGCTGCCGGATCGCGGACCAAACAGTACTTTGGCCTTGGCACTTTGCAACTTGGCCACAAAGGCCTCGGTCGGGATCAGCAAATCCGGGGCCAGCACCAAGTCATAGCCTTCCAAATCCGAATGCTGGCCAATGATATCAAGATCGACACCCAACCTGGATGCCGCCGCGTACCAATCCAGAGCGATATGGTGCGGGCGATAGTTGGCGCCTTGCGGCAGGCTGCGACTGGCCCAGCGCGACTCGTAATCCAACACAAGGGCAACGCGGGCCCCTGCGCGCGGACCGATAGCGGGCAGCAGCGCCTTTTCTCGGGCAACTTGTGCCACCTCGAGATGGCCCTGATCCGGGGTGCTGTCGGGCAAAAGCAGACCCGCATGAAACTGCTCTTGCGCGAAAGGGGCCTGACGCCAACGGAAGTAGGACACCATGTCAACGCCGTGCGCAAAAGCGAGCCAGGTCCAAAGCCGGACCATGCCATCGGCAGGCGCTTGATTATACGCGGCCCAGTTCACCGGGCCGGGTTGTTGCTCCATCACCCAGACGCGGCCTCGCCCGACCGCGCGATAAAGGTCGTGGTTGAATGCGGTCTGATCAGGATCGCCCACCCGCAGAAACCGCGCCTTGTCGGCGTCCGACAGACGGCCATTGGTCAACCCGCCCAAGGGGTAGACATCCCAAGAGGCCACGTCGATGTCCTTGCCCAAGGCATAATGATCGAAATCGGTGTTTTGGTTCATAAAGTTGTGGGTGATCGGCCGGCCGGGCGCGTGTTGGCGCAAAAGGTCGACTTGCGCCTTGTTGAAGGCGCGCACCTGATCAGAAGAGAACCGGGTGAAATCGACCAAATGGCTGGGCGTGGGTTCATCAACCAGATTGTTCGGCAGATCAATCTGCGCGAAATCCGAGTAGGTCATCGACCAAAATGAGGTGCCCCAAGCGCGGTTCAATTCCGAAATCGTGCCATAGCGCAGTTTCAGCCAGTCCCGGAAGGCATGAAGCGCAGCCTCTGAATAGCTATAGATCGTGTCGTGATCGCCGTATTCATTGTCGGTTTGCCATGCCTGCACGTGCGGGTTGCCGCCGTACCGCCGGACAATTGCTTCGGTGATCCGCGCAGATTCGACCCGGTAGCGCGGACTGGAAAAGCAGTAGTGCCGCCGCGCGCCGAATTTTCGCACCACGCCATTTTCGTCAACGGGCAAGATCTCGGGGTAAAGATCGACCAGCCATTTCGGCGGGGCGGCAGTGGGGGTACACAGGATGACCTTCAGGCCAGCCGCGCCCAAAATGCTGACCGCA
>JAAFIJ010000360.1 GCA_013298675.1 Rhodobacterales bacterium
GCATAGCGCGCTGGCCATGAAACGACACGAACGCGGCCGCTCTGCGGATGCGTGCCGAAAGCGTGGTTCTTAGGCAGGCGCAGGCACAACAAATCACAGCACGTCATCAATGGCCGACGAAATGCAAAACGCCCGCAGTATGACTGCGGGCGTTTTGGCTTTACTTAGGTCCAAAGACCCAAGAATTAGGTGCCCGAGGAGCCTGCTGCAGCTGCTGCAAGGCCAACGCCGAGAAGCAAAAGGATCAGCAAGCCGCCGTTCGACGACGAGGTTGCTTCTGGAGCAACTTCGATCATTGGCTCAGGTGCAACTTCCGCTGGGCCGCCAGCAAAAGCTGTCGATGCTGCCATGGTCGCGATCAGGGCGAGAGCCGAGATTTTTTTCATAACTAAATACTCCTGTAAAGATGTGCGCTGAGTCAAAGCATACACGCGGAAGCACTCGAAGAAAAGAGCGTCGCCTTAGTTTTCCTGCGAAAGGTGTGATATTTCGGCATAACCTACAGAAGAAGTGACCCATTGTTTCGACGCGACTAAGCGGTTATCCGCCGCGAACACGTATTCGTTCGAAATCGACCGGCGATCCTGGCTGATACAGGTCTCAACCACTTGGCGCAGTTTCGATTCACCTTCACCGACGAGCTTGTTTTCCGTCGTGCAGTTATAAGACTTGCGCTGCATGTCATCTGCGCCGTCGAGGAATTCATAAAGGCGCGCGTATTCGGCAGGTGCCGCTGATATCTCGGCCAGAGTAGGGGCAAGTGCAGACATCAGATCGCCGCCAAGACCTCTCGTCGACACCACAACGCCGTCTCGCAAAGCGATCTGCGCACCCAGACGCGATGACCACAACACAATGTCTTGGTCGCGGTCCAAAGCAACCAAAGTCAGGCTTGTCCCCTTGGTACGCAAGATGACTTCCATGGTTGGCGCATCTTTTGGATGTTCAACCGGCGATGCTTGGGTTCCTGACAAACCGCTTAGCTTGCCTACCATCCCTTGCGCTTTTGGTAACATAGCACAGCCAGCAACAGACCATCCGATCATTGCCAAGCAAACCAACAGTCTGGGTGTCATTGCCAGAATTTTCCCCATTCGGCATCAAGCCGGCCTGTTTGATATTCACGAACGGGTTCATACAGCCTGCCGTCAACATCAAGCCGCGCCCCGCCATCACGCGAAAGCGGGCGCAATATGTTTTTGTAGGATTTCCGGGTCGGGTGGCCAAGAATCCACGCAACCGGAATTTCAATCTTAATGCCTTTGTCAAAAGACCCTTCGCCAAATTCAGCAAAGGTCATATCCGTCAGGGTCGCAAAGGTGCCGATTTTCCAACCGTTTCCAAACTCACGGTCAAGTGACAGGGTTGCACCGACATCGCCCGCCAGATAACGACCAACATCCAACTGCGCGAGGTAGCCATTGCCAAAGGCGTAATACCCCGACACATGGCCCGTCACGACAGAATAGGATTGAAAACCAAAGAGTTGGTCAAAATCGCGCTGTTTGACATAGTTCAACTCTGCCCCAATCGCAAACGGACTGTCGACACGCTTCCACAGAACCTCTGCAGAAACGCCGCCGAACATCCGCTCCAAGTAGCCTGCCGAAACCCGCGTAAACAAATTGGGTGCGGGCTTGGCAAAGTAGGCCAACTGCAGTTCTTCGATAGCAGGCTGGCCCTTGGCATCATAAATGTTTCCGTCGCTGCGAACATGCTGACGCGTCGAATTTGAAACCCGGGTAGAGCTGTCAAGATTTCCGATCAGGCGTTGGCCTATGGCCCCAGACAGTGACAGGCCGGGTGCGATGTCGTATCTGCCTGACAGCCGCAAGCCCAGGTCAGCACGATAAGGATTTGTCGGATCAAAAACACTTGCGCGCAGATAGGGGCGCAGGTTCCAACTGAATTTGGGATAAAGCCCTGCCCCCAAAACCGCACCGGCCGGCAAATCGCCGGCAATTGTGGAAATTTCAACGCTGGACCGTAACTGCTGATCTTGGCCAGTCGCAAATTCCAGCCGTTCCAAATCTCGCCGCTGCACTGTGACCTGAGACAACGGCAATGATTCAAAAACGGGAATGATTTCAAACGTTTCAACACTTGGCGGCATCACAGCGGCCATGGCGCGGGCCGCTCTGCCCAACACCTGCGCGCTGTTGTCCAATTGGGTATTGCGCAGGCGCAGTTGGACCGATGTTTTTGTGACGGCAAACGCCTCAATCACCAAGCCGTCAGGCGAGAGGCGTTTCTGCAAATCTTTGCGCAAAGCAAGCGTGGTGGCAGTATCCGTGACCCACCCGGCAGGCCATGATGCAGATGGGCGCGCGGCAATCGGCCGAGGCCCAGCAGCAATCGCCCCTTGGCGCGGACGCTTGCGCGGATCGAGCACGATTTGAACCGAGAAGCCCAGTTCTGAGCCATACATATAGTAGGCACCTAGGTTCAGAAAATCGCTTGCTTTGTATTCAACGCCGAAGTTGAACGGACTTTTGCGCTTAAAAACAGCGTGACCAATCGTTTCCGCGACATATCCATCAGAGGAATATTCCGCTTTCAGACCCAAACGGTCAGATACGCGCCATTCAACCCCGGCAAATGGGGTC
>JAAFIJ010000361.1 GCA_013298675.1 Rhodobacterales bacterium
CAAGCTCCAACTCAACGTTGTGCAGCCTGGTGAACTAGCTTGTCGTCGAGGTCGCGACGCCATCTACCGCGAATTGGGTCCCAGCTTCGGTTGCGCGCAAAGACAGGTCCTGCGGGCCGGTTGGTGCGACGTAGGTTTTTTTCGATGCGGATTGTGCCGAAGCTTCGGAAACGTCCACCATTACTTCTGTATTGTTCATTATAGCCTCCAAAAGCTTAATTCTAGGCTGTATACTATCCAAAACCGAAACGAATGGTAAAGCGAAAAATCGAATGAGCATTGGCGCCTATCTTTCTTGCGATGAAAATCGGCTAAATCGCAACATGGCGGTCGCATTTGCCTTTGCCGTGGGCAAAGGGGGGGGCAGCCCGGCCCGGATGACCCACTCGTCACGCCTTATTCTGGCGCAAGCGCAAGTCGATGAAGGCTGGAAGCCAGTAACCGCGCCGTCTGGCCATAGCATGCTGTTCAAAGGGTACATCAGCAACCGAAACGCATTGCGCGCGGCCCTGCAAGCACCGGAGGCGGATGACGCCACGCTCTATGCTTTGGGGTGGGCACTTTGGGGCGACGCGATTGATTTGCGCGCAATTGGGGAATTTGCGACGATTCTTGCACATCCCACGGACCCGATTTTGCGGTTGGTCCGCAGCCCGATCAGCGCACCACCGTTGCATTTCTGGCAAGACAAGGATCGCTTGATTGCAGCGTCAACCCCGCAAGCGATTTTCGCGACCGGCGAAGTCACCCGTGAAGTAGACGAACAAAAGATCGCCGACAGTCTGTATCTGAACTACCGCGAGGGCACCCGCGGCTGGTTTCGCGGTGTCACCCGTATCGCCACCGGGTCGCGCGTGATCCTGACTCCGACCGCCATCAAGACCGAAGACTTTTATGATGTTTGCAATGTAACTGACGTGCGCTTTGCCAACGACCGTGACTATTTGGAAGCCGCAGATGCCTTGATGCGCGAGGCGATTCGTGCCGTGCTGGATGGGTTTTCAAACCCGGCGGTCAGCCTGTCGGGGGGGTATGATTCCCAAGCCGTTGCGGCCTATGCGCTGCGTGAGCGCCCCGGTCGTCCTTTGCTTGGCTTCACCTCTGTTCCCGAACCGGGATGGGACGGCCGTGTTGCCGACCACCGTTTTGGCGATGAAGGCCCCTATGCACAAGCGTTGGCCAAGATGTACCCGGATTTGAAACTGGAACTGGTCGATGCGGCGAACCTTGGCTTTGACCATAAGCTGCGAGAGTTGTTTGAGGCTGGCAGTATCGCACCCAGAAACGGTGTGAACCTGACCTGGATCCACCAGATTCACGCGACGGCCAAGGCGCGCGGCGCGGATGTGCTGCTGACAGGATCAAAGGGCAATGCCACATTTAGTTTTGCGGGCAATGGTGCGATCCCCAACTGGCTTGCGACGGGTCAATGGCGACGATTGGCGCGCGAAATTCGCTTGGGAGGGGCGCTTAGCGGCGCCCCACGCCGTTTTGTGAGCCAAGCTTTCATGCCTTTGATGCCAGACGCAGTTTGGCGCAAGATCGCCGCATTCCGCCGCATCACCCTACCTGATAAGTTTGAAAACTGGTGCCCCATGACACGGCAGTATGCCGATGACATGCAGGTCGAGATGCGCGCGCGATCAATGGATTTTGACGCGACCTACAGACCCAAAACCACCACAAAAGATTGGCGTGCCGCCGTGTTCGGCAATGGCGCAAATGAAGGTGGGGACATCCTGCAAGGCTTTGAAATGATTCACGGCCTGCCAGTACGCGATCCGACTGCGTACCGCCCGTTGGTAGAGTTTTGCATGGGCATTCCGGATGATCAGTTCCTGCGCAACGGCAAACAGCGGTGGCTGGCCAAAAGGTTGTTGAAAGACAAAATTCCAAAAGAGGTTCTGCAAGAGCGCCGCCGCGGGGTTCAGGCCGCCGATTGGCATCTGCGCATCGGCCGGCAAAAAGACAAGCTGATCGAGGAACTCGATTGGCTGATGGAAGATCCCAAAATCGCCAAACGGATAGATCTTGCATCGCTTAAACAGGCGTTGATCGATTTTCCGACAGAAACGCCCATTGGAACTCCGCAGGCGCATCGGTTGCAACTTGCGCTGACACGCGGGCTGACGACAGCGCGGTTCATCCGTTATGTGGAAGGTCGGAATGACTTTTAAGGGGTGAGCCGCCTTTAGGATGACTCGTCAGCCAATAGGCTGATTGTGTGCGTCCAGATATCCAAATCGGCGCATGACGGGGCCATGGTCTTGGACAATTCTGGCGACCTGCGCGGGGCTCAAGCGTTCGCGCCAATCACCCGACACACCTTTGCGGAAAAACTTTTCTGCATTGGCAGGGCGTTCGCGAAACCCGACCGCCTTTTCTTGGGATGCCACAATATCAAAAGAGCTGAAGCGGATGGCTTTGGCCAACCTTGTTTGATCCAAGTCCAACCCTAAAAACCGAACAGCCTCTGCAAAGGCGGCGTGCGGATCGCTTTGCATGTCTTCATACCGAAGCACCAGCCGGTTCAGACCCGGCGCATCAACCCAGCTGGTGACGTGGTTCGACCATGTCCCCATGAACTGACGCACCTGCGAA
>JAAFIJ010000362.1 GCA_013298675.1 Rhodobacterales bacterium
GCAAAGATATGCGGCGCGTCCTCATATGACAGTAACAACGTCAGGCTTTCTGGTGTCGTCAAAAGGATATGGGGAGGATCAGCACGCTGTTTGCGACGCTGGGCATAGGTGGTGTCCCCAGTGCGGTCTTCGATCCGGATCGGCAAAGCTGCGCCTTCGACGGGTCTGCGCAGATTGCGGCGAATGTCCGAGGTGAGGGCCTTAAGCGGAGAGATATAGAGGGTGTGCAGACCCTTATGCGTGCCATCGGCCAACTCTGCCAAACTGGGCAGAAACCCTGCCAGCGTCTTGCCACCGCCTGTCGGGGCGATCAGCAAGGTGGCCGGGTCCGCAGCACGGTCCAGCATTTCCAGCTGATGCGGGTGCAGCGCCCAGCCTTGGGCGGAAAACCAGTCAGAAAGGGCGGGGGGTAATCTCATCGGTCAAGAATAGGCGCACAGCCCAAACAACTGCAACTCTTCGTTGGCTGCGCGCGATCCCTGCTGTTGTGTTGCGCCGTGCAAATAGAGCTGTTTCGGTTCAGCCCTAGGAAGGCTTTGTGCGCCTCGCTATTCGCAATCGCTATAATCTGACGCTTTGCACCGCTCAGCGCGGCGCTTCGCCTCAGCCAAAGAGGCGCTTGGCAGCTTTGCCGCGAGGACATCGCGTTCATAAATCGCGGGTTCATATCCTTCCGCACCTGCAAGGAAATACCACATCTGTGCCGATATATCAGACTGTGGTAATGCATCGCCGGTTGCGTACATAACGCCGAGCGTATGCTGCGCAGGCGCAAAGCCTTGTGTTGCGGCCATTCTAGACCACTTCAATGCCTTTTCATTGTCTTTAGCAACAATATCCCCGATCACATACATCAGACCCAGATTGTACTGAGCACTTGCGTTACCTTGTTCGCCTGCAAGTGTGAACAAACGTACCGCTTCAACCGTGTCCTGTGCCACACCAGTGCCTGTTTGGAACATGCTTCCCAATGTGTATTGTGCAGCGCTTTCGCCTTGATCGGCGGAACGGCGAAGCCATTTTACCGACTCAGTAAAGTTTTGAGGCACACCAACTCCTTGTGCATAAAGGTCGCCCAGATATTTTTGCGCTCTGGCATGACCCTGATCTGCTGCTAGTCTGTACCACCGGGCCGCTTCCTCTGGATCGCGAGCAACGCCGTCCCCGTTTATGTACATTGCACCAAGAAAGGCCTGAGCATCGGCATGACCTTGATCTGCAAGGGGTCGCCATTCACGAAGCGCCGTCTCATAGTCGCCGGCCCGTGCTGCGGCAAGACCGACCTCAAGATCCTGAGCCTTTCCGGTTGGGGACATAAGGCAAAGCAGCAAGCCAGCAATTCCAAATATCTTTAACATCGCAATTTTCCCTGAAACAACCAGAACTCCAAGTGCCTAAGCGGACACTCTAGGTGCGGTAGACCCACATCTCAAGGTTGCTGTGATCAAGCAATGTTGCTTTCGGGGTGGACGGACGAAGGCGGCTTCTTTAAGCCGAAAACCATGAAAATACTCTTTCTTGGCGATGTGATGGGGCGCGCGGGCCGCGCTGCGATCACCGAGCGGCTTCCCGGTTTGCGAACCGAGTGGGGCCTTGATTTCGTTGTGGTCAATGGCGAGAACGCCAGTCAAGGTGCTGGCCTTACGGCCGAGCATGCGCGGGTGCTTTTGCAAGCGGGCGCGGATTGCATCACGCTGGGCGATCATGCGTTCGACCAAAAGGATATGCTGCAATTTGCGGAATCGGAAACGCGGATCATCAGGCCGTTGAACTTTTCCAAAATTGCGCCGGGGCGCGGGTACCGGATTTTTGATGCCTCAAGTGGGCGCAAGGTTTTGGTGGCGCAGGTATTGGGCCAAGTGTTCATGAAGCGCCCGTTTGATGATCCGTTTTCGGCAGTTGAGGCGGTGTTAAAGACTCATCGGTTGGGTGCCGCGGTTCAGGCGGTCATTTTGGACGTGCATGCTGAGGCGACGTCAGAAAAGATGGCGCTTGGTCATTGGTGCGACGGGCAGGCCAGTTTGGTTGTGGGCACGCATACCCATGTGCCAACGGCTGACGCGATGATTTTGCCGGGCGGTACGGGCTATTTGACCGATGCGGGTATGTGCGGTGATTACAATTCGGTCATCGGTATGGAAAAGATGGAACCACTGCGCAGGTTCATCACGGGGATGAGTTCGGCGCGGTTTGAGCCTGCGAACGGCCCCGCAACGCTCTCTGGTGTCTATGTTGAGACGGACGATCGCACAGGCAAGACCACGCGCATTGTTAAAATCCGGGTTGGTGGTTGCTTGCAGGAAAGCCGGCCTTGATTGCAAAATTGAAGTATCCGCTGATCCTGCTTGCCGTTGGCATAGGCTGGGGTGCCACACAACCATTGGGTAAGATGGCTGCGGCAACCGGGCGTTTGCCCTTTGGCTTGATCTTTTGGCAATTGCTCGTCTGTACGCTTGTACTTGGGGTGCTGACCTTGATCCGTGGCAAGACTTTGCCTGTGAACGCTAGGGCCTTGCGGTTCTATACGGTGATTGCATTTTTGGGGACGTTGGTTCCGGGCGTTACCTTTTACACTTCTGTAGCGCGCTTGCCTGCGGGGA
>JAAFIJ010000363.1 GCA_013298675.1 Rhodobacterales bacterium
AACAGGAAAAGGAAACCCAGCGCAAGACGGCCACTAAAAAGCTGCGCTTGCCCGGTAAGCTGACCGATTGTTCATCCAAAACGCGCGACAACACGGAACTGTTCATCGTAGAGGGGGACTCGGCTGGCGGTTCCGCCAAAGGTGCGCGCAACCGTGAAAATCAGGCCTTGCTGCCGTTAAAGGGTAAAATCCTGAACGTGTTGGGGGCGGCATCGTCCAAGCTGAACGACAACTCGGAAATTCGCGATATATGTGAGGCGTTGGGCGTTCAAATGGGCACCCGGTTCAAGGTCGACGATCTGCGCTATGACAAGATCATCATCATGACCGACGCCGACGTGGACGGCGCGCATATTGCCAGTCTGTTGATGACGTTCTTCTTTACCCAAATGCGCCCGCTGATTGACAAGGGACACCTCTACCTTGCCTGCCCACCCTTGTACCGCCTAACCCAAGGCGCACGGCGGCTGTATGTGGCTGATGACGCGGAAAAGGAAATCTGGCTGGCCAAGGGTCTGGGCGGTAAGGGGAAAATCGACGTTCAGCGGTTTAAAGGCTTGGGTGAGATGGACGCCAAAGACCTGAAAGACACCACGATGAACCCCCTAACCCGCAACCTGATCCGCGTGACGATTGACGAGGATGCACCGGGCGAGACGGCTGATTTGGTGGAACGCTTGATGGGCAAGAAGCCCGAGTTACGGTTCCAGTATATTCAGGAGAATGCGCGGTTTGTGGAGGAGTTGGATGTTTGAGTGATTACGAACAGCTAACAAGAAGCGAAAGGCGCGCACTTGAGAGGCCATTCCATATGGACTCAGGATACGTGCTTGATTTCAGCAATAGAACAATTGACCATTTTTTTGAAGATAATTTTCGCATTGAATTCTATTCGCTAGCTTACGCTACAAATGGGGACTCGAAAGCAAAACGATTGAGGACCGTGCTTGGTTTGAGTTCAAACGGGCAATGCAGCGCAATCTTACGCAAGCTTTGGGAGTATCGGAGTACACTTTCTGGCTATTACCTTGGTGAAAGCCCAGAATTGGAAGAAGAAATTCAAAAAGCATTCTATTCAGTTTTGACGAAATTAGATGGTGACTCAACTATTTCAATGGTAGCACAGTCACTCGAAAACTTCGATGACACAAACACATTGAGCAATTTAATAAATTCGATCGAACGCGATGTGAGAGATGACAGGTTCGCTGCTGCTTTAGATAGGTTGCACACCTACTGTCAGCGTAAGTTTCGAATATTGCTTGAAAAAAACGGAAGAGATGTCATGGAGTCTTCGCCGCTGCACAGCCGCGTTGGCGAATACTGCAAAGTTCTCGAAAGTGAAAATCGACTTTCAGCCATGACTGTTTATATAATTAAAACATCCATCTCTGTATTCCAAAAATTCAATGATATTAGAAACAGAGAGTCACTTGCTCATGACAACGAACTGATTAACTCTCAGGAGGCGCGTTACATTGTCGCATCTATCTGCAACTTATTGCGATTTATGAAATCCATTGAAGCAACTGATTTCGGTAATTAACAGAGCTGTCCCACAAAGTCCCAGCAAAGCAGCACCCCCCTCCCCCTTGACAAAACCCTCAAAACCCGCCATCTGCCCCCTATCGGAGTGCCCGTGCCGCGTGAGCATGTGTAAGGCCCCGAGACTGGTTCCCACCGCACGCAGGGGTTCCGCGGCTGTCACGGTGCAGGGCAAGGGCCCGGTGCGAGGGGCTGTCGCTTCCCACTGCCGCCCCTGTACCCGGGGTGGAAGACGGCCTATGGCCGTCGGAAAGACTGTTATGAATACCACATTTGCCGAACTCGGCCTGTCGCCAAAGCTGTTGAAAGCTTTGGAAAAAACCAAACTACAAGTCCCTACCCCGATCCAGTCGCAGGCAATCCCGCATATCATGCAGGGCCGCGATCTGATGGGTCTGGCGCAAACCGGCACTGGCAAGACCGCTGCCTTTGGTCTGCCGCTGTTGCACCGACTATTGGACATCGGCCACCCGCCGGGCCCAAAGAACGTGCGCGCGCTGATCTTGGCCCCCACCCGCGAGTTGATCGCGCAGATCAAAGACAACTTTGAAACCTTTACCAAGGGCACGGCCGTTAAGGTGACCATGGTTGTGGGGGGTGCGTCCCTGTTCAAGCAAGCCCAAGCCCTAAGCAAAGGTACCGACGTTCTGGTCGCGACCCCCGGCCGCCTGATCGATTTGCTAGAGCGCGGCGACGTTTCGTTGGAAAAATGCGCCTATCTGGTGCTGGACGAGGCTGACCACATGTTGGACATGGGGTTCATTCATTCGCTGCGCAAAATTGCCAAGCACATCCCGCTAAAGCGTCAGACGATGCTGTTTTCGGCTACCATGCCGAAAGACATCGAAGAACTGGCATCAACCTATCTGCGCGACCCGGTCAAGGTGCAGGTCGCCCCTCCGGGCAAGCCGGTTGAGCGGATCGTACAAGGCGTGCACTACCTGCCGAACGGCGATAAGGCGATGATGCTGAAGGAATACCTGTCCAAGCATCCGGGCGAACAGGCGCTGGTGTTTGGCAGCACCAAGCACGGTTCGGAAAAGCTGATGAA
>JAAFIJ010000364.1 GCA_013298675.1 Rhodobacterales bacterium
GGCCGTAGAAGCGGCGCAAGGTTCGCGACCACACAGGGCAATGCCTGACCGCCGGGTGGGCAAACAACGCCAGTTCTATGCGCTTTATGGTTCAACCCATCCGACAGATTTTCTGCTGGTAAGGCTGCAAAATGCCCGCCCGAGGGGGCGGTCGGGCATTGCCCGGCGGCGCTACGCGCCTTGATTCCGGGCGGGGGGCACGCGTTGCTTTGCGATAGCCTAGTTAACTGAAAAAAGCCTCGTTTAATCAAGCACCGCTAACTTGGCTTCGGACCATTGTCCGTAATTCACACTCTGGCCCTCTACTAACCAATCAGTGCGTCCATTTCGGCTTGTGCCAAACAAAAAGACCGCTGCGGCACTTGGGCTTGAAAAGGCAATGTCCTGAGTGACTTTAAAGTTCCTTTCGTCGAGTAAAGCTATGCGACCGCTTTCTATTGCTTGCTCACGGAAAGAACGCGCTTTGTCATTAAATGAGGGCGCACTGTTTAAGCTGCCTGTTGCACCTGCAAGGACAACAAACTCACCTGCAAATTCGACGGCGTTGGCGTTTATACCCTTAACTAGATGCGCGAGCGTGAACCTAACCGAAGGTTGTTCGGTGCTAGTAGGATCTTGCGATTTCACCTGTGTCACGCGAAAAAAGTCGACACCTATGACCGGAAGAACTAGTTGAAGCTCTTCCAAAAAGGTCTCCATAGCTGAGATATCAGCTTTCGGAAGCCGATCAAAAGTTGGCTCAGTGCGATTTTTCAGTTCGGATTTTTTTGCGTGAGTCAGAAGGGAGATTAGGCGACCCTCAAGGAATTTTACGTGAGCCTTGGTAAGGTTCATATCTTTACTTGTAACAGCAATAAATCGGTCCCAATAGTCCTTGTCGCCGTCACGCGAATGCGAACGTAGGCGTGTGGAAATATCATCCCCTTCGCCAACCTAAACCGCAGGTAGATCACCATCGAGCGGATCGCCGTAAAGGATATAAATCCCAGTTCTCATTAGTTCGTCGAGTTTTAGTGCTGTATCGAGCTTTGTTCGTGGACCGGCCAAAACATGGCCGGTCCAGTTGATAACTTCGGCAGTAATGATCCCGGTCGCCGTGCATTCGGTTAAAAAGACACGAATTGAACGTCCTTTGCCCAACTTGGTGGTCCCTACCTCGAAAACCGCTTATACTTCGCCCGCTTTGGCTCCAGCGCATCTGGGCCCAGACGGCGGACCTTATCCTCTTCATAGGCTTGGAAGTTGCCTTCAAACCATTCCACATGCGCGTCGCCTTCAAAGGCGAGCATGTGGGTACACAGCCGATCAAGGAAGAAACGGTCGTGCGAAATGATGATCGCGCAGCCGGCGAAATCTTCGATGGCGCTTTCCAGCGCTTGCAGGGTTTCGACGTCCAGATCGTTGGTCGGCTCGTCAAGCAGCAGCACGTTGCCACCGGACCGCAGCAGTTTGGCCATGTGGACGCGGTTACGCTCACCGCCCGACAACAGGCCGACCTTTTTCTGCTGATCCGTGCCCTTAAAGTTGAACGCACCGGTGTAAACGCGGCTGTTCATCGTCATATCGCCCAGCTGGATCACTTCTGACCCGCCAGAGATTTCTTCCCAGACGTTCTTGGCCGGATCAAGCGCGTCGCGCGACTGGTCCACATAGGACAGCTGCACCGTATTGCCCAAAACGATCGTGCCCTCATCGGGCTGTTCTTGGCCCGAGAACATGCGGAACAGCGTCGATTTACCGGCACCGTTCGGACCGATAACCCCAACGATCGCCCCCGGCGGGATGGTGAAGCTTAGATCTTCGATCAACAGCTTGTCGCCCATGTGCTTTTTCAGGCCCGTAACTTCGATGACCTTAGAGCCCAGACGTTCACCGTTCGGGATGATGATCTGCGAGGTCGATGCGCGTTCCAGTACGGTCTGCCCAGCCATTTCGTTATAGCGCGCAAGGCGGGCCTTGCCCTTGGATTGGCGGGCCTTGGCACCAGAACGGATCCACTCCAGTTCCTTTTCCAGCGCCTTTTGCTTGGTTTTGTCTTCGCGCGATTCCTGCTGCATCCGCTTGGCCTTTTGGTCCAGCCATGCGGAATAGTTGCCCTCGTACGGAATGCCACGACCCCGATCGAGTTCCAGAATCCATGAGGTGATGTCGTCAAGGAAATAGCGGTCGTGGGTGACGATCAGGATGGTGCCCTTGTAGGCGATCAGGTGCTTTTGCAGCCAAGCGATGGATTCCGCATCCAAGTGGTTGGTCGGTTCGTCCAAGAGCAGCATGTCAGGCTTTTCCAGCAGCAGCTTGCACAGGGCCACGCGGCGACGCTCCCCCCCCGACAGGGTTTCGACATCGGCATCATCAGGCGGGCAGCGCAGGGCGTCCATGGCGACGCCAACGCTTGCGTCCAGTTCCCACAGGTTGCCCGCGTCGATCTGGTCTTGCAGGGCGGCCATTTCATCGGCGGTCTCATCGGAATAGTTCATCGCCAGCTCGTTGTACCGCTCCAGAATGGCGGTTTCCTTGGCCACGCCCAGCATCACGTTCTCTTTGGCGGTCAGTTTCGGGTCTAGATAAGG
>JAAFIJ010000365.1 GCA_013298675.1 Rhodobacterales bacterium
GCAGTCGTTTGATCTTGCGCCGGGGTGACGCGCAGTCAGTGCTGGCAAGCTTGGCCGATGAAACCGGGGCGTTTGGGGTAAGCTGGCAGCGTCTCTATGATCCGGCCGCCAAACAAAGAGACACGGCCGTTAAGGCAGGGCTACGTGCCAAGGGGTTGCAATGTAACAGTTTTCCGGGGCAACTTCTGTTTGAACCTTGGACGGTCGCGCCAGGATCTGGCGGTTATTACAAGGTCTACACCCCATTTTGGCGTGCAGTGAAAACCTGTGATGTATCTGTTCCACTGGCTGCACCGACGCAATTGCTGGCCCCAAAGGTCTGGCCTCGGTCTGATGACCTGTCCGCGTGGAAACTGCCCGCAGGTGTCAATCGGGGGGCGCTAATTTTGGGCAAGCACCAACAGGTTGGAGAGGCCGCTGCTTTTGACCGTCTTGACCGCTTTGTTGCAGAGCCGGTTTGGGCCTACCGCGAGGACCGCGATTTTCCAGGCCTCCAGAATGCAACGTCGGGTTTGTCAGAGAATCTGACGTGGGGAGAGATCGGCCCGCGCAGCATTTGGCACGCAGGCCAGCGCGCAATGCAGTTGGGCGCGCCCGGTGCAGAGCATTTCCTGAAGGAACTGGTCTGGCGGGAATACGCCTATCACCTGCTGCACCACGCCCCTCAAATTCTGGATCAAAACTGGCGCGAGGGGTGGGAGACATTTCCTTGGCGCGGTGACAATCCTGACGCCGAACTCTGGCGTCGTGGCATGACGGGAGAACCCTTGGTCGACGCCGCGATGCGCGAGATGTATGTCACGGGAAAGATGCACAACCGCGCGCGCATGATCGTGGCCTCTTACCTGTGCAAACATCTTTTGACAGACTGGCGCGTTGGGCGCGATTGGTTTGCTGATTGTCTGACCGATTGGGACCCCGCCGCCAATGCCATGGGGTGGCAGTGGGTTGCGGGATGTGGCCCCGATGCTTCGCCCTATTTCCGGGTATTCAACCCGTCTGGGCAGGCCGAAAAGTTTGATGCAGAGCAAGTGTATCGGCGCAGATGGGTGGCGGAACTGTCGCGCACGCCGGGGCCTGATGCCCTGTCATATTTTGACGCCATCCCGAAATCTTGGGGTTATGCGCCTGACCGTAAATATCCATTGCCGATGATTGACTTGAAAGAAGGTCGATTGCGTGCCCTAAGTGCCTATTCCGAACGCAACGCTTAAGGGGTTCGGGCCAGCCATCGCATAGCCTTGCGAAGCGAAACATCCAGAGTACATGGGACTGTCTGTGTTGCGCTTGGCCAAATCCAGATCAAGTGCTGCAGCAACGTTGCGCGCGTTTTGCGCCCATTGTGCAAGGATAGCCAAACGGTGTTTTTGAAAATCGGTTTCGCAGGGTTTGTATTTTTCCCGTGCCCTCTTGCGCAGGCGCGTTTGTGAGGGGAAACTAAACCGTGACACACGTTCCCACGACGCGCACTTAAGGAGCCAACCTATGCCCACAGCTGCAAAACTGGTCGGAGCCGCAGTCTTTGCACTTGTGGCTTTTATTGCGGCCTATCTTTTCATTCCGGCGCTGCCAGAGGGAACGCAAGTTAAACTCTTTGCGCCGATCAGCGCTGCGATCGGGTTGGTTGCTGGGTGGAAAGTCATGGGAAACCTTGCAGGTAAGGGGTATCAGCAGGCGATTTCTTTCGGGTTGCAAACCTCTATCGTCATCCTCTTTTTCGCGCTGCTGGGATTTTCGACCTATCTGATGATCGTACGGTCAACCAAAGGGCGCTATGAGGGGCCGTCTGAGGCGGTTTTGGCGGTGTTTCAGCTGATGCTCGACTATGCCATGCTGCTCGCATCCCCCGCGACACCTATCGCCTTGGCCGTCGGCGGGGTATTGGGCGGGTTGATCGTTGAATGGTCGAAAAAGCGCTGGTCATAACCATGGCAGTGGTTTTCGTTTACGGCCCGCTGCGTGACGCGGCCCTGCGCGCTTTGGTGATTGGCCGCCCGGTTGCGGGCGATGCTGCAAGCCTTCGGGGCAGGGCGCTGGCGCAGGCGACTTTGGGCATTTGGGTGGACGTTGTCAGTAACACCGTTGCACAGATTGACGGTTTATGCTTGTCGGACCTGAACGCAGCGGAATACGCGCGCTTGGAATTCTACCTTAGTTGTTTTGGTGGGTCGGCGCATGAAGTTAGGGTCCAACAGTTGCACGGTGACGCCAGCGCGACAGGCTTTTTCGCAGCGCAGAGCGACAGTGCCGTGCATACCGCCTATACGCCTTGGAATTTGGAACACTGGCAGCACCAGTATGGGGCGATTGCAACCGCGGTCGCGGCCGACATCATGCGGCATTTTGGGGTGGTTGCTGCCCCGCTCGTGCACCGCCGACTGGCGCAGATGTCGGTTTTGGGGGCGGCCCGCGTGCGCGCCTTTGATACGGCACCGACCACGCGCCGACGCAAAGCTTTGGCGCAAGACGTGCGCCTTGATGCCCAGCGCCAGCCCTATGCCTTTTTCTTTTCGGTCGAGGAATACGATCTGGCTTTTCGCCGCTTTGATGCCTCGCTCAG
>JAAFIJ010000366.1 GCA_013298675.1 Rhodobacterales bacterium
GCATCAAAGGCATAGGTCGGATCGCCTTGCAGCGCCCACCCCTTGTTCAGCGCGGCCGTCACCTTGTGGCAAAAGGCGCTGGTGTCATCGTCTGACAGAAAACGGTACAGTTTCATTGCGTTACCCAAATGGAGAATAGCCAAGCCACGTGTGGACATATGTGATCACACCGAACACGAATGCCGAGGCGACCAGATAAATCACATCATTGCGAACGGGTCCCGCGTCAGGGCGCACCCATGCGGACGTTTGTTTGTTGATCAAGATCATGTCGACAACGGCCCATGCTAGGATCCCACCGAACAGCACCACGCTTGCAAGATCGCCGTTGACCAGCAAATGCGCCAGCGCCCAGATTTTGACCGCTCCCAACATCGGGTGGCGCAGTTTGGTGCGCAGCACCCCGCGGGAGTACCCAAGGTTGACCAGAATAACCGCGGCGACCATCAACAGATTGTTCAGATGTGTTAGAAACGCGGGCGGGTTCCACAAAACCACGACATCCGCCGCACGGTAGCCTACAACCATCAGATAGATCGCCAGCACCGACAGGACAGACACCACCCCTTTGCCACCATGTTCGCCCAATCGGGCATCCATCTGCGCCCGAAGGCGCGGTGTCAGCCGCTTCATCAGATGCGAAAAGGCCCAAAGGGCCACGCCAGCTATCAACCAAATCATCGCCATCCCCTATCCCAAGGCCGCAATTGCCTTGGCTTTCGCCAAAATCGCCTGTGCCGTCACGATATGCAGGTTTTCGACGATCTTTCCATCCACAACCGCCACAGCCTGACCTGCGGCCATCGCGCCCTCAAAAGCGATGATCTGGCGTTGGGCAAGATCAATTTCATCTGGTTGCGGCGCAAAGATCGCGTTGGCGATAGCCAACTGTGCCGGGTGGATCAGGGTCTTGCCGTCAAAGCCCAGGTCGCGGCCCTGCTCACATTCCAACGCGAGACCCGCCTCGTCTTTAAACGCGTTATAGACCCCATCGAGGATGATCCGCCCCTGCGCGCGCGCAGCAAGCAGGCACAGCCCAAGACTGGTTTGAAGGGCCAAACGGTCCGCACGGTGCCGCGCGCCCAGTTCCTTGGCCAAGTCATTGGTGCCCATTACCATGCCCTCCACCGCCGGATGGGCCGCGATTTCAGCGGCGTGTAGCATGGCTTGCGCGGTTTCCATCATCACCCAAATCGGTTTTCCGGGCGCGATGGCTGTTACCGCGTCAATGTCAGCCGCCCGGTTCACTTTGGGGATCAGCAGGGCATCGACCTCTGCAATCCCGCCCAGTTCAGCCAAATCCTGCGCGCCCCACGGGCTATCAAGCCCGTTGACCCGCACGATCCGCGCCCTTGCCCCATAGCCCCCTGCCCGCAATTCGGCCGCAAGGACCGCGCGTGCGTGGGGCTTTTCATCAGGCGCGACCGCATCTTCCAGATCAAAGATGATCGCATCTGCCGCCAGACCGCGCGCTTTGTCCAAGGCCCGTTGGTTTGACCCCGGAATATAGAGAGCAGACCGATAAGGGCGCAGGGACATTGATTCTCTCCAAGCAAGATTGTTGCAAATAGAGGCCAGATATCGCCACTTTCGGCAAGTGCATAAATGCTGCGACGCAGAAACGCCCGTCCTTGCGTTTAACCAAATCCAAAGACCTCTGGCACAGGCTGATCACAGTCGTAGTCGCGCCGAAAGGAATGGAACATGGAAAAAACGCTCTTTGCTTTGTCATTGGGATTTGTGGGCCTCATCCTCGCCACTCAGGCAGGCTGGGCCGCACCCCGATGTGGGCCGCGCGATGAAGTCGTAAGCGCTTTGGCGGAAACATATAGCGAAACGCGCCACGCCATTGGCCTTGCGGGCGGCGCAGAGCAGGTGATTGAGGTTTTCGCCATTACCGAGACTGGCAGCTGGACCATTACTGTGACTCAAGCACAGGGGATCACCTGTCTGATGGCCACAGGCGATCAGTTTGAAGCGCTGACAGAGGCGCTCCCTGCCAGAGGCGACCCGACCTAGAAGCGTTGGCTAAACCAGCGCGCTCGTGATGCCGGTCCAGATCAAGCGGAGCGAAACCACCAACAGCGCCCAAGTGATGACTTTGAAAAAGGCTTGCTCAGGGATCATTTTGACCAGTCGCACCCCACCAAAGACGGCGACGGCCGCCACGGGCATCAGCATGACGGCAACCTTTAGGTTTGCGGTTGAAAACTGCCCAAGCGCCCAATAGGGCACCAGCTTGATGGCATTCAGATATGTGAACAAAATCGTATTGGTGCCCGCAAAAACCACCTTTGACAGTTTCAGCGGCTGCACATAAATCTGAAAGGGCGGCCCGCCGGAATGGCTGACAAAGCTGGTAAACCCGGTCGCCGTTCCCCAAAAAAGCCCACGTCCGATCTCTGCCTCACGCGCGGGTGTTTCACCACCCCGGCGCAGCAATAGGTTCGCCGCAAAAACCGCGCCAACCAGCCCCACCAGTGTCGTCACCAGCCATTCTGGCGTGATACTCGCTGTGGCCCAACCTAACCCCACACCTATGGTCACCCCCACCACC
>JAAFIJ010000367.1 GCA_013298675.1 Rhodobacterales bacterium
ATCGCGCCCGCATGTAACCGCTGTGGACGCCCATATCGCCCGAAACCCACCAAACGCGGGCGGCACCCGGGTGCAAATCCAGTGCCAGCCAGTGCCAGCCAGTGCCAGCCAGTGCCAGCCAGTGTCACTCAGTGCCTCCCCGCCGCAGACCGGGGCGTGATTACCTTGATAAGCCTGCGAATCTACGCGTGATGACAAGGGCTGCAAAAGGAGGGAAATATGCCCAAGCGTATGAGATTGAACGACAAAACGGTGCGTGAACCCCTGCCGGTGAAGGGGCGGGACTTCCAGATTTTCGACATCGAGGTGCGAGGCTTTGCCGTGTGCATTTACCGCTCCGGCAGCCGGGCCTTCACGCTGGATTACCGCTATGCCGGTCGCCAGCGCCGGATGACCATCGGGCGCTGGCCGGAATGGACCGTCACGGCGGCACGGGACCGCGCCAGGCAACTCCGCCGCGAGATCGATGAGGGTGGCGATCCGTTGGCCGGGAAGGGCGAGTTGCGCACAGCCCCGCATTTCAGCGACATGATCGAGCGTTACACCGCCGAGCATCTCGTCAAGCTGGCCCCAGCCAATGCCGCAGACCAAAAGGCGATGTTGGCAAAGCTGGTGGCACCGCTCTGGGGCAACAAGTTGGTCACCGACATCACCAAGACCGATGTGGCGAAACTGCTGGTGAAGGTCGCAGAGGGCAGGGCCCGCCCGGCCAAGGAAAAACCTAATAACCGGGCGCGCAAATTGCAGGGGCCCAAGCCCACCCCAGTACGCGCCAACCGCACGGGCGAGGTGCTGCGCAAGATGTTCACGCTGGCCATCGAATGGGGCTGGCGCGAGGACAATCCGGCCGCCGCGTTTCACCGGCGCATCGAGTCTGCACGAGAACGATTCCTGAGCCAACTGGAAATTGTCCAACTGGCTGCGGCGCTGGACAATGCTGTCGATCAGCGTGCCGCTGGGATCATCCGGCTCTGCATGTTGACCGGCGCCCGGTTGGGCGAAGTGCGGCAGTCGCGGTTTGAACAGTTCAATCTGGAACTTGGGGTCTGGTCAAAACCAGCCGCCACCACCAAGCAGCGTAAGGTCCACCGGGTGCCGGTGTCCAGCGATGTGGCGGCCATCGTGCGCCAGCGCCAGCTGCTGGTGCCAAGTGGAGTGCCATGGCTGTTTCCCGGTGAGACGCCCGGCCAACCGGTCAAGGAAATCCGCCGCTTCTGGATCAACGTCCAGAAGCAGGCGAAACTGCCCGATGTGCGCATCCATGATCTGCGCCACACCTTCGCGTCGCTGTTGGTCAGCGGCGGTGCGTCCTTGGAAATGATCGGCAAGCTGCTGGGTCATACGCAAATGCAGACGACCCAGCGTTACGCCCATCTGATGGACTCGCCCCTGCGGGCAGGTGTCGACGCGGTGGCGCATATCTTCCGGCCGCGTCCGACATTGGTCCATGATGCGGACAGTGAACACAAACAGGCATGACCCGCTGGTTCAGGTATTCCCGTCCCGTTTCAGCTCGGTCAACATCTTCCAGAGATCATCGACATGCCGACGGATGGACCGCTCGCTCGGGATTTCATCACCATTCGAGTTTGCCACGAACCAGTCCTGAATGTCGCCGATCATTTCGGCCTTGGAGGTTGGGATGCCGCGCACGTGGATCCGGATCAGAAAGGCCTTGGTCATGCTGTCCCAATCGTAGGGCGATGTTGACCCGGTGCCTCCGCTGATCCTTCGCAACAGATCATGGGTGTCTTCGAACTGCATGACCTGCTTGCTGCGCACCAGCAAATCGGCAATCGACACTTCCACGCCCTGTGGCGGTTCGGTGACAAACAGCCAGTCGACGGCCTCTTCGGTGCGCAGACGACGCAGCTGTGCGTTTTTGGGGCCGGTTCCACAGCGTCGAAACATTGGCACAATATCCATTGTGCAGATGACAACCGTGCCCGCAACTCTGGTGTCACCGCAATAGGTGGGTGGAATTCCAGTGATCACATCCAACTGGCCAGCGGTCGACCAGCCAGAAATATCGGCCAGGGCACAGCCCCAACGGGCGGCCACTTCGTTTAGGGTGTAGAATTCGCGCTGGGGAAGCTTCATTCTCTATTCCATCTTTCCATTGGGCACTGAAATACCGCAACCTCAGCAAAAGGATCCACCAAGGCCGCGGCTGTTTGCAGGGCGGCATCTGCACCTAAGGGTTGCTTTTGATACAAATGATTCGCTCCAAGGATGATCCTGCCCCACACTCCCCGTAAGGATCTGACGTGGAGGAAAAAAGAATCACGATGGCATTTGAGAAGTCCCTCGATTTGATGCGACTGGCCGAAATGGCCGCTGCCCGCCACAAGGGCGTGTGCCTGGTTGAGGTGAGCGCGGAGTTCGGCGTCAATCTGCGCACCGCCCAGCGCATGATCCGGGGCCTAGAGGCGGCGTTTCCGAGCGTTGAGTTCTCGACCGACCAGGATCGGCGGCGCTGGTGGAAGCTGAGTGACACGAGAATTCTGGGGATGCAGGGGATCCGTGACGGTGAGCTGGAAGCTTTGGACATGAGCAT
>JAAFIJ010000368.1 GCA_013298675.1 Rhodobacterales bacterium
CTCTGATCAGGCCATTTTGTGCGCCGATGGTTGAAATTGATCCGTCGCGTCCAAAGGCCCTAAGGATATAGCCAGCCCCTGTCACCGCGCTCAAAGGCACTATGATGGCATCCGCAACAATGGACCCTGAATTGGACCAGAGCGCATCGCCTGCCGTAACGTCGCCATGCGTGCCATCATTGTATAGCAGAAACGGCCCAGCTATCTGCATGCCGCCTGCGTTGAACAAGGCGGCCGTCATTGGCGACGTCGCGGCCGTTGGCACCGCATCGACTTGCGCAATAACCGGGATCACCTGTCCCGGAGAATAGGTCGGGCTGGGCGCAGGCGCAGTGATATTGATGCCAAACCCTTGCGGCGTGCCAAGTGTCGCTGTCACCACAGACCATTCAACATCATCGATATGATACCAGGTCTTGTCTGCGGTATCGCTAAAGTTGCGGATGCGGATCTGGATGGTTTGACCGGCATAGGCGGCAAGGGATTGGGAAAAGGTCCACCACGGCTCCGTCCGGCATGGCACGGTCATCGGCGGCACTTGAGTATGGACGTTCAATAAGGTGCAGTCATAGCCATTATATTGGCGATACCCCGAATTGGCGTTTGCCGCGACCGCACCGCCAATGTTGGGGGCAAAGGGACGCGTGACATAATTGCCTGCGGTTGGCCCCACCATCTCAACCAGAACCGTCGTTCCTGCTGCATTGACCAAATCAATGCGGATCGGATCATAATCGCCCGTGTCCCACCCTTCAGGCCGCCAGCTGAAGGTCAAGCTGCCGGGGTTGGTTGCAGGCACGGTGATCGTTTTGGTCAAGGTCACGCCCGGATTACCGGCTGTTCCCCCCGTTGTGCCCGATCGGTTTCCCATCAGGTATGAAAAGTCGCCCGTTTTCGGGCTGCCGTCAGTGGAGCGGGTCAAAACGCCATCAACAGCCGCAGGATTGGCGGTGACATTGACTGTCTCATTCGGCCTGACCTGACCATCTACCCCAGCCGCTATCGTTGCTATATTCCAAGCCGTAGGCGTCGCAGCCCCCGTGCCGCCGCGTTCAAAATTCCCATTGATCGGGGTCTGGGGGTTGGCAGGCTTTGCGGCGTTCTGGGTGATATCGAAATAAAGATAATAGGTGACTGGGCCAGCATCTTCCAGAATGAAGCGCACTTCCCCACGTCCATTGGCTGCGGCGTCAGTGCCGCCGGCAAAAATACGGTCGGTAAATTCCTGGATCGTCGACAAAGCGCCGGTGGAGCGCACAACGCGCGGCGAATTGACGTCGAAAGTGCCGCTGACCCCCATGGTTGAAAGCAAGGCGGTAAAGTCGACGTCAATCTTCACGGTTGAATTGACGCTGGCCCCGGCGGGCACCGATATTGGCACCCGGTAATGCCAATCGGGCGCGAGCGAGACTGGATTTTGATCATACCAGACAGGCGCACTTCTCAGATCAGCCCAAGCGGGCCGAACGGGGCCAATCACACATGCCACAATCAGCAGCATCCGCATCATCACCCCTATAAAGCGCACCACCCTGTTTATCACAGTCTTTCGGATTGGCCTTCCATTGTCCAAATACGCCAGCAGCCTTAATAACATCTGCTGGCCGGGGTGCAAATTTATGTCAGGGTGCAAAGCCAGCCTGCCCGGCGTCAAACCGCAAAAAGCAGCGCCAAAGCGGTTGACAGAATCATGATGCTCCTTTAGCGGCTCCTCTTCCGCGCGAGGGGTGTTGCCTCTGGCGACGTTTTTTGCGCGGGAATAAGCCAGTTTTTATGCAAAGTGATGATAGCCATGTTCGCAGTCGTGCGCACAGGCGGAAAGCAATATCGCGTTTCCGCCGGAGACAAAATCGCGGTTGAAAAGATCGCAGGAGAAGCCGGTGACACCGTGTCGCTGGCCGATGTTCTGTTTGCCAGCGATGGCGGCGAAGTGAAGCCTGTTTCAGGCCTTGCTGTGTCGGCTGAGATTGTGGCGCAGGCCAAGACGGACAAGATTGTCATCTTCAAGAAAAAGCGTCGTCACAATTATCGCCGCAAGGCCGGCCATCGCCAGAATGTGACTCTGCTGAAGATCACAGCAATCGGCGATGCCAAAAAGGCAGCGCCAAAGAAGGCAGAAGCCGCGCCCGTTGAGGCAGCAGCAGAAGCCAAACCAGCCAAGAAGCCAGCGGCCAAGAAGGCCGCTCCGGCTGCTGAATAAGGACAGAGAGCACCATGGCACATAAAAAGGCAGGCGGTTCATCCCGCAACGGGCGCGACTCAGAGGGTCGGCGTCTTGGCGTCAAAAAGTTCGGTGGTGAAACCGTTCTTGCTGGCAATATCATCGTGCGTCAGCGCGGCACCAAGACCTATGCAGGCGTCAATGTCGGCTGTGGCAAGGACCACACGCTGTTCGCGACGGCCAATGGTCGCGTGCGATTCCATTTGGGCAAGCAAGGCCGTAAATTTGTATCGATTGATACGATGGCACTTGCAGCCGAATAAGGCGGTTCGTGACACCGGGCCGCCTCGAAAGGGTGGCCCCCCGGTCTGAACATTCAGACCA
>JAAFIJ010000369.1 GCA_013298675.1 Rhodobacterales bacterium
GGAGGAACGTTTATAGGGCGCACCGGGCCATTCATTGAACGGGATCAGGTTCACCTTGGCTGGAATGCCACGCAACAATTCCACCAGACGATGCGCATCCTCTTTGGTGTCGTTCACGCCTTGCAGCATCACATATTCAAAGGTAATCCGTTCAGAATTCGACAAGCCGGGATAGGCGCGCAGGGCATCCAGCAGGGTGGCGATGTTCCATTTCTTGTTGATCGGCACCAGCGTATCGCGGACTTCATCCGTGGTGGCATGGAAACTGACCGCCAAGAGACAGCCGATTTCGGTCGCGGTCCGGGCGATTTCTGGCACCACACCGCTTGTGGAAAGCGTGATACGACGACGGCCCAGCGCGATACCTTCGTTGTCCATCACAACCTTCATCGCGTCGCGCACGTTGTCAAAGTTGTAAAGCGGTTCTCCCATGCCCATCAAAACGATGTTCGAGATGAGACGCGTTTCAACTTTGGGCCCGCCCTGAACCGGCCATTCGCCCAAATCATCGCGCGCCAGCATCACTTGGCCAACGATTTCACCGGGGGTCAGGTTGCGGACCAGTTTTTGGGTGCCTGTGTGGCAGAACGAACAGGTCAAGGTGCATCCAACCTGCGATGAAATGCACAGCGTGCCGCGGTTTTCTTCGGGAATATAAACCACTTCAACTTCATGCCCGCCAGCGATGCGGACAAGGTATTTGCGGGTGCCGTCGGTGCTGATTTGCCGCGTCACGACCTGCGGCAGTTCGATCACAAAATTCTCGGCCAAAAGCGCGCGAAAATCCTTGGCAAGATTGCTCATCTCGGCAAAGTCACGCTTGCCCCAATGATAAATCCACTGCCAAACCTGACCTACCCGCATCTTTGCTTGTTTTTCCGGGGTTCCCGCTGCGATCAAAGCATCGCGCAACTGGTCGCGGGTCATACCCACCAGATTGGCCTTACCGCCCTCAACGACTTTGCGCGGGATCGTCAGCACGTCTTGGGTGATGGGGGCAGTGGCGGTCATGGCAGAATCCTAGTCAGTTTGGCTGCTCTATAGGGGAATTCCCAGCGAAACGAAACATCCCGATTATTTCATGGCCATCTTACCAAATTCCTTATGATTTCGGGCAGGGACAAGGGCCGATGCGCAACGTGGGGGCAAGCTTTCGCTAATTCAACCTTGCGGCCTATCGCGGGGGTCGCATTGGCCACCAAATCAGGTAGAAAGGCCCGCACGAAAGTATCCGTGGCTTCGGCAAGAGAGAGCGCATTCATGAAAATCGGCAACCGAGAGATTTCGAACAACACCCCGCCTTTGGTCATTGCCGAGATTGGCATCAACCATGGCGGCAGTTTGGACGTTGCCAAGGAAATGGTGCGACTGGCCGCCGGAGCCGGCTGCGAGATGATCAAGCACCAGACCCATTTCATCGAAGACGAAATGACAGATGAGGCCAAGTCGATCTTTCCGCCAAACGCCGATGTGTCGATCTGGCATGTGATGGAGCGGTGCGCGCTGTCAGCCAATGACGAGATAGACCTAAAGTCCTATACCGAAAGCCTTGGGATGATCTATCTCTCGACCCCATTTTCGCGCAAAGCGGCAGATTTTCTGGAAGAGATTGGCGTTTTGGGTTTCAAAATCGGCTCGGGTGAGGCGGATAACCTGCCCTTGATCCGCCATATCGCGCGCAAGGGGAAACCGGTGATCCTGTCGACGGGCATGCAAACCATTGAAACCATCCGCCGCAGCGTCGCCATCTTGGATGACGCGGGCATCGACTATGCGCTGCTGGAGTGCACCAACCTGTACCCCAGCCCGCCAGAGATCGTGTCTTTGCGCGGTGTGACCGATCTGAAAGCCGCCTTCCCGCGCGCGGTTGTGGGATTTTCCGACCATTCGATCGGCCCGGAAATGGCCTTGGCCAGCGTCGCGCTTGGCGCGTGTATTCTGGAACGCCACTATACCGACAGCCGCTATCGCAAGGGCCCCGATATCATCAATTCAATGGACCCGGCAGAGTTGCGGTTCCTGATCGACCGCTCTGCGGAAATCTGGCGCGCGGCCAATAATCCGAAAATGCGGACAGAGGCCGAAGAACCCGTCTACCGCTTCGCGCGGTCCTCTGTCGTCGCAGACCGCGACTTACCAGCGGGTCATCTGATCACAGAGTCCGACATCTGGGCCCGCAGACCCGGATCCGGAGAGATCGCGGGGTATGATTTTGACAAGGTGGTGGGTATGCGCACAACCCGCGCGCTTACCCGGAATACGCAGTTGAAGTGGAGCGATCTGAAATGACCGCACGCAAACTCGACGGCTGGCAACGGCAGGACGTGCTGCGCTTGCTGGATGATCAGACAGGCTTGGTCGGCGTCGAACTGGGCGTTGCGGCTGGTGGGTTTTCCCAACGGATGGTCGCGTCGGGCAAATTCTCAACATTCTTCGGCGTGGATATGTACGCCGATACCCATGATGTTGACCAATACAAAACCGCGCTGCGCCACGTCGGGCTGATCGGCCCGTATAAGCT
>JAAFIJ010000037.1 GCA_013298675.1 Rhodobacterales bacterium
CTGCTAAAGCAGCTATTGGGGATCGGGAACAACTAAAGGCGTCGGGAAAACGTAGGCTGGGCCTAACCTTCGATTGGCGGTTCCCACAACTCTATCGGGTTGCCCTCCGGGTCGTGAATGCGCGCAAATCGTCCCGTCTCGTGACTGTCCCACGAAGCGTCGGTCGCAATTGCGATCCCCGCTTTGCGCAACTTGGCGAGCAGGCGATCCAGATCCACAACCCGGAAATTCAACATCCATTGCTTGTCGGCCGCAAAGTAATCAGTGTCATGAGCAAAGGGCATGAATACGGTCGGACCCGCCCCTTGCATCCAAACGGGGCTCTCCCCACCACCAACCCCAAGATGCGTCAGATACCACTCTTGCAAGGCCGCAGGGTCGCGGGCGCGAAAGAAAACGCCGCCAATTCCAATGACCGACATGATGCCACCTCCACTCTGCGCGACTTAGGCTGATTGAGCCAGTTTAGCAGGCCGCAGGCCGCAGACCTAAAACAATCTGAAGCGACAGAAAAAAGGCGCCTCTCGCAAGGGCGCCTTTCCATTTTGCGGGCTGATATGGTGTTCAGGCGGTTTTGAGGTCTTCGATCAATCCGTCAAGGTTGCCTTTTCGCTTATCCAGCATCGACCCGATTTCGGTCCGCTCTGAGGCAAGCATATTCACGCCCTCAATGATGATGTTGAAAAACAGGTTGCGGCCTGATTTGTCTGACACATGCCAGCGCAGATCAAACGGCGCTTCGCCTTTCAGTTTGGCAACGGTGATCACCTCAAAATAGCTTTTTACAGCACGCGCATCGACAACTTCGATCTCGCCGCCAATAAACTCGCGGAAACGCGCGCCATATTTACGGCTGATATAGCCTTGGAATGCCTTGGTGAATGAAGTCATCTGCGCCTTGCTGGCTTGCTTTGCTGCAACACCCAAAGCTGAACGCGCGATCACGGCGACGTCAGAGTATTTGACGAAAATACGCTCAAATTCGCCATACATCGCCTGCTCGCTTTTCCCCGATGCGATGACCGTGTTGATGTCAGCGATTGCCCGGTCAATCAGGGCGCGCGCATCGTCAACATTCAGCGCCATGGCGGGCAAAGGCAGCGCCAATGCGACCGAGCCCAAAGCGAATCCAGCCGCAAAGCGGCGGCGCGTCAGTTGCATAGAATCATTGTCCATAAGGGTCCTCATACGGATCGACGAAGTCTGCGTCGGCAGTGGTTTGTCCAAGGTCATAGCGACGGTTTTGCAAATACAGAATTCTGGCCTGCGCATAGCTGTCTGCACTGTCATATAGGATCGAGTCGACGGTTTCGGAATAGCGGCCCCGATCACCAATTTTTGATAAAACTTTTGCCATTGTGCCAACATAGCGTTCCGGCGACGGCACAACCAATTGCAACGGGTCGAAGGCAAAATCAACGACCGTGCCCACGGCGTCACGCGCATTTGACGGACCAAAACCCGGCAATTCGACATAGGGGCCTTCGCCCACACCCCAGACATGCAAAGTCTCGCCGAAATCGGTTTTCTTGCCAGTCACCCCAGCAAGTGTGGCAGGGTCAAAAACGCCACCAACGCCGACGACCGTGTTGATCGCAAACCGCAGGGTATTCTCTACCGCTTTGCCCAGACGAAATTGCAAAACATTGTTCACAACGCGGCCCGGCAATTCAAGATTGTCGGCAAAGTTTGCGATGCCTTTGGTGACCGGGCCTTTGCCATCGTCGATCAAGGTCGTTGCAACTGGCCTTAAGATCGCGGTGTCAAAGCCTTTGTTCAACGCATGAACACTGCGGTTTGCAGGTTCAAACGGGTCATAAACCTCTGATGTGACGGACGGTGCAGCACAGCCTGAAACGGCTAAGGACAGACCAATCAATCCGGCGACAACAAGGGCTGTGGTTCGGCGGGGCGCTATGGTGTCTGCCTTTGGTGCCGCGTCATCAAGGATCATGTCGATGTCTTCCCGCCACAGGTTTGACTAAAGGTTTGATCGGCAAAATCCGTTCAACTTTGACCCAATCCATAAGCCGCACAAAGGGGTAATACAACGGCCCTTGCATCCAATTTTCCCTTTGTAAGTTGGTTTCCGCCTAACAAAAATGGATCGAACATATTGCGCACACAAAGCGGCCCAGTTGGATGGACGGCGCCGGAAGGTGATATGGGCGAAAAGCCACCAACGGTGCTTGCCCCTCCCGTGCCCAACCAGTAGCCTTTGGAAAACCCGGATAAGGAAAAGCCAGATGTCTGCCATTGAATCGCGACTTGCCGAATTGGGCGTCGTTTTGCCTGATGCCCCTGCGCCCGCTGCAAACTATGTTCCTTTTGTCGTCGTCGGGAACATCGTGCATATTTCTGGCCAGATAAGCCAAAACAGTGCAGGCCAGATCAAAGGTCGTTTGGGCGAAAACATGACCGTGGAGGCCGGAGCCGACGCGGCAAAATGTTGTGCCATTTCATTGCTTTCGCAATTGAAAAAGGCCTGTGATGGTGATCTTTCGCGTGTGGTGCGGGCAATCAAACTGGTGGGATTTGTCAATTCCACGGCCGATTTTTATGACCAACCAAAAGTCATCAACGGTGCGTCTGATTTCCTCGTCGCCGCCCTTGGCGATGCGGGCCGCCATGCCCGGTCTGCGGTTTCTGCTGCGTCATTGCCGTTTGGCGTTGCTGTCGAAATCGAAGGCTTGTTTGAGATTAAGTGATGCGCATCCCGCTGCCGCCCACTTTCTTATCCCTGCCCTTGGCGCACCGCGCCTATCACAGCCGCGCGGATCGCCGCCCAGAAAACTCTGCCGCAGCAGTTCGGGCGGCGGTGACGGCGGGGTACGGCATCGAAATTGACGTGCAATTGTCGAAAGACGGCCAAGCCATGGTGTTTCATGATGAACGGATGGAGCGGCTGACCCATCAGACAGGCTTTGTGCGCGATTACACAGCCGCAGAGCTGTCGGCGATTTTGCTAAAAGACTGTGACGAGGGTGTTCCCAGTTTGCCCGAGGTTTTGGGCCTAATCGCGGGCAAAGTTCCGTTGCTGATCGAGATCAAGGATCAGACCGACCAAATGGCTGAAACTGATGGTGTGCTAGAGGCTGCGACTGCCGCCGCGCTTGCCACCTATGTGGGGCCCGTAGCCGTGATGTCGTTCAACCCGCATTCGGTGGCCCATATGGCCCGGCTTGCGCCCAAAGTCGCGCGCGGAATTACGACGGCTGCCTATGATTACGCGGGTTGGGCGCCGCTTGATCCCGCCACTTGCGACCAATTGCGCGGCATTCCTGATTACGACCGCACCGGTTCAAGTTTTGTCAGCCATGAGGCCGCTGATCTGTCTCGGCCCCGCGTTGCAGAGCTAAAAGTTGCGGGCGCTGCGATTCTGACTTGGACGATCCGTTCGCCGCAGGCGGAGGCGGCAGCGCGCCGCATCGCCCACAACATCACGTTCGAAGCCTATCCAGCGATTTTCTAACCAACCCCGTTCTGAAACGGACCTGTAATGACCCTCGACGCACAGCTTTTGGACGGAATGGCCGCCATCACCGCCAAGGATTGGGACGGGCTGCAATCGTCTGACGGGACGCGTCCGGTTGATCCGTTTACCACGCATCGGTTTTTGCTGGCGCTCGATCAGTCGCAGTCCACCGGCAAGGGCACCGGCTGGCAACCTCAACCCTTGGTGCTGCGCGAACAGGGAAAAATCGTCGCGGCCGTGCCGCTCTATGTGAAAAGCCATTCTCAGGGCGAATACATCTTTGACCACGGCTGGGCCGAGGCGCTGGAACGGGCGGGCGGGCGGTATTACCCCAAATTGCAAGTCGCGGTTCCCTTTACCCCCGCCACCGGCGCGCGGTTCTTGGGGCCGGCAAAATACCGCGCTGCCTTGCTGGATGCGTTGATCAGTATCACCACGCAAAATCAGTTGTCTTCGCTTCACGTCACCTTTTGCACCGAAGAAGAAGCGAACGACCTTGCCACGCACCCAGACGTGTTGCACCGTATAACCCAGCAGTTTCACTGGGAAAATCGCGGTTATAGCGATTTTGACGGCTTTCTCGCAGCGCTTTCCAGCCGCAAACGCAAGATGATCCGCAAAGAACGTGAAACGGCGCAATCGGCGGGCCTGACCATCCGCGCTCTGACGGGTGATGCGATAGAGCCCGCGCACTGGGATGCGTTTTGGGACTTTTACCAAGATACGGGCGGCCGCAAATGGGGAACGCCCTATTTGACCCGTGCGTTCTTTGACCAAGTTCAGACCCACATGCGCGACGATGTCTTGCTGGTCATGGCCTTTGACGGGGCGCGTCCGATTGCGGCCGCGCTGAATTTCATCGGGGATGACACGCTTTTTGGTCGGTATTGGGGCTGTATCGAGGATCACCCCTGTCTGCATTTCGAACTGTGCTACTATCAGGCCATCGACTGGGCGATTGCCAATGGCTTGGCGCGCGTAGAGGCAGGGGCCCAAGGGGAACACAAACTTGCGCGCGGCTATTTGCCGACCCCGGTGCATTCGCTGCACTGGATTTCAGATCCAAGTTTTCGCAGTGCGGTCGCGCGGTATCTGCAAAGCGAACGGCGCGCCGTGGCCGAAGAAATCAACGTCCTCACCTCTTATGGCCCGTTTCGCCATGCAGAGTCTGAAGACCAAACCGATAGGGATGCGCTATGACGCCCACACTTAACACCGAAGACAGATTGGCCGAGTTGCCCGGCTTGGGAGAAACAGGTTGGGGGCCGGTGCCCGGACGCGACGCCTTGCGCAAAATCTGGAAGTTTCGAACCTTTTCTGAGGCATGGGGTTTCATGTCGCGCGCAGCATTGGCTGCAGAAAAGTTGAACCATCACCCCGAATGGTCGAACAAATTCAATATCGTCGACGTGACGCTGATCACCCACGATTGCAATGGACTGTCTGCGCTAGATATTTCCTTGGCCAAACAGATGGATAAATTTGCCGGAGAGGCCGCCGTTATCAGCGACCACTCCGAACCGATCACTTGCCTGTGCGAAACGCGGCCCAACCGGACGGCGTAAGGCGTCTATTTAGATCGCGGCCAGCATCGCCTCACCGCCAGCGATTTCGCAGGCGTCTGCGCCGCTGGTGTGGTGCGAAACCTTGATCACACCATCGACCACGTAAATCGCATAGCGCTTGGAGCGGTCAAAGAACCCGATCGGGGGCACCGAAAATGCCATGCCGATGGCTTTGGTAAAGCTGGCATCAGAATCGGCCAGCATGGTGATCCCTGCTGCCGTGGCCCCGGTGCTGACGCCCCAGGCTTGCATGACAAAGGGGTCGTTGACCGACACGCAGATTACTTCGTCCACGCCCTTAGCCGCCAGCTTTTCGCGGGTACGCATGAAACTTGGAACATGGGCTGCGGTGCAGGTGCTGGTGAACGCACCGGGCAGGCCAAAAATCACCACATTGCGCCCTTTAAGTTTCGCGCTCAGCGATACCTGTTCAGGCTCGCCGTCACCTTTGATCGAAAGCATGGCGTCTGGCAGCACTGATCCTACGGAAATCGTCATTTAACATCCTCATCGCGTTGCGTTTCATTTCAAGCGAGATATAGGCTATGATCAAGAATTCGACCAGAGGGGGTAGGCGATGAAACACGTCGTAGTGATCGGTGCAGGGCAGGCGGGAGCTGCGTTGGTGGCAAAATTGCGCGGCTTGGGTCATGACGGTCCGATTACCCTGATTGGCGAAGAAACCGCCCCGCCGTATCAGCGGCCACCCCTGTCAAAGGGCTATTTGATGGGTGAAATGGACGCCGAGCGGCTTTGGCTGCGCAGTGCAGAATTCTATGCCGAGCAAAGCATCACCCTGCATCTGGGGAAGTCCGTCACCGCTATTGATCGTGCGGCCAAGACAGTGACTTTGGGCGCGCAAGTGATCAGCTATGATGAACTGGTGCTGACCACCGGGTCCACACCGCGCCGTTTGCCTGATGCGGTGGGCGGTAATTTGGCAGGCGTCTACACGGTACGCACGCTGGCCGATGTCGATGCAATGAAGGCTGAGTTTGCGGCAGGTCGACGTCTTGTGATCGTTGGTGGCGGCTATATCGGGCTTGAGGCCGCAGCCGTTGCCGCCAAATTGGGGCTGGATGTGACCGTGTTGGAAATGGCGCCGCGCATCTTGCAGCGCGTCGCGGCCCCCGAAACCAGTGATTATTTCCGTGCTCTTCACACCTCACATGGGGTGAAAATCCTGGAATCCACCGGGCTTGAGCGTCTGCTTGGCGATGGGCGCGTGACAGGCGTGCGCCTTGCCAATGGCACCGAACTGCCCGCAGATTTTGTAATCGCGGGTGTTGGGATTTTGCCGGGTACGGGACTTGCCGAAGCGGCGGGACTGGTGGTTGAAAACGGCATCAAGACCGATGCGCACGGCCGCACATCTGACCCGCATATATGGTCTGCGGGTGATTGTGCCAGCTTTCCATGGAAGGGCGGTCGTTTGCGCCTTGAATCGGTCGGCAATGCCATTGATCAGGCCGAGGTTGTGGCCGAAAACATTATGGGCGCAAACAAGCCCTATGATGCAAAGCCGTGGTTCTGGTCTGATCAATACGACACAAAACTTCAGATCGCCGGTCTGAATACCGGGTATGACAACATTGTCACTCGTGGCCCAGACGGCGATGCAGTGTCGTTTTGGTATTATCAGGGGGACACGCTGCTGGCGGTCGATGCGATGAATGATCCTCGGTCCTATATGGTAGGTAAGCGTTTGATAGAGCAAGGAAAATCGCCCTCCAAGGCCGCACTGGAAAATCCGGGCACTGTGATGAAAGACCTGCTGAAAGCATGAGGATCATCGGGGGGCGTTCGCGTGGGTTAAAACTGGCCGATCTGGGCGAGGGGGATGCGGCTGCACATTTGCGTCCAACCTCTGACCGGGTGCGCGAGGCGATTTTCAACCTGTTGATCAATGGGGGTTACGGCAATCCGGTGGCGGGGGGGCGGGTTCTTGACCTCTTTGCAGGTACCGGAGCGCTGGGCCTGGAGGCGCTGTCGCGCGGGGCCGCCTTTGCGACGTTCGTTGATGATGGGACCGGTGCGCGCGGTTTGTTGAAACGCAACATTACCCTGATGCGCGCCGAATCCGAATGTCAGTTTATCCGCCGTGATGCCACCCAATTGGGCACCAACATCGGCCCGCAGTTTGATCTGGTTTTCCTTGATCCACCCTACGCCAAGGCCTTGGGTGAGGCGGCGCTGCGTTCAGCGCTGGTCGGGGGCTGGCTTGCTCCCGACGCCATCGTTGTTTGGGAAGAGGGCGCTGCCCCCGCCCCGCCCGCAGGATTTACCCAGCTGGACCAGCGTAAGTACGGCGATACATGGGTCACTATTTTGCAGAACGCAGGATGATTCCAGCGGCCGTTCTTTTTGACTGTGATGGTGTGGTGGTGGACAGCGAAGCCATCGCTTTCGACTTGTTGGCACAGGATCTGGCCCAGCATGGCCTGCCCGTGGCGATGGCGGACCTGCACAAGCTGTTTCTGGGTGGAACTGTTCGCGGTCTGTTTGAAACAGCCCGTCGAATGGGCGCGACCCTTGCCGACGATTGGCCCGACACGTTTTATGAACGGCTTTATGCGCGATTGCGCCTAGGTGTCGATCTGGTCGCTGGCATTGAAGGGGTTCTTGCCGCGTTGGACCGTGCCAAAATCCCCTTTGCGATGGGGTCAAACGGGTCGGGCGAAAAAATGCAAATCACCCTTGGCCAGCATCCGGCGGTGCATCAGCGGTTTGCGGGCCGGATGTTTTCGGCTCAAGATCTTGGCGCGCCGAAACCTTTGCCCGATATCTATCTTTACGGCGCGAAAATGCTGGGGGTGAATGCCACGGATTGTGTGGTGATTGAGGACAGCAGCACAGGCGCGCGGGCTGCGGCGGCAGCCGGAATGCGGTGTTACGGCTTTGCGCCACTGGCGTCGGGCACGGGCGATCGCTTGGCGGCGACAGGGGCACACCTCTTTCATGACATGCGTGATTTGCCGGGGATTTTGGGCATCACATGATGCCTAGTCTTGGGTAGGGTAGAACTTTCCAGCAGGCGACAGGGTGAAAATCTCACATCCTGTGGCGGTGACCCCGATAGAATGTTCAAACTGCGCCGACAGCGATTTGTCGCGTGTCACGGCGGTCCAATCATCGGCCAGAACTTTGGTTTCGGGGCGGCCCAAATTGACCATCGGTTCGATGGTAAAGAACATTCCCTCTTCCAAGACAGCCCCTGATCCTACCCGCCCATAGTGCAAAACATTTGGCGGTGCGTGAAACACCCGGCCGAGCCCGTGGCCGCAGAAATCGCGGACAACCGACATGCGCGCTGCCTCGACATAACTTTGGATCGCAAAGCCGATATCGCCAAAGGTGTTGCCGGGTTTCACCGCAGCAATCCCCCGCATCAGCGATTCGTGAGTGATTTCAATCAAACGCTCGGCCTTGCGCGGCACGTTGCCCGCCCCATACATACGGGACGTGTCGCCAAACCAACCATCGACGATAACGGTGACGTCGATATTCAAGATATCGCCATCAGCCAAAACCTTGGTGCCCGGGATGCCGTGGCAGACCACATGATTGACCGAAATGCACGACGCATGTTCATAACCACGGTAGCCAATCGTCGCAGAAACAACACCGCGCCGGGCAATCTCTTCGCGGATGAAATCATCCAGCGCCGCCGTGGTAACGCCCGGATGAACCAGTGGCCCCAACATATCGAGAATTTCGGCAGCGACCCTGCCCGCTGTGCGCATGCCCTGAAAATCCGCATCTTCATAGATGCGAATGCCATCACGGGTTACGCGGCCTCGGGTTTCTTCCACTGCTCATCCTCCGATTTCGCTCTAAATAGGCGAAGATGCGCGCCTTTGCCAGAGGGGGGCTCTGCAACTTCACATGCCCAAGACGGCTGCAGGGGTTTGAAAGCGGAAATTTGCGGCCTATACCCGTGGCACAAGCTGTTCAAGGAAGGGAAGCAAAATGTCAGATCACCCAAAGGCCGCCATGTTGGTGATTGGCGACGAGATTTTGTCGGGACGTACCCGCGATTCGAACATGTATTTTCTTGCCAATGCGTTGACCGAACACGGATTGCCCCTGTCAGAAGTGCGTGTTGTCTCGGATGATCACGCGGCCATCGTCGCGGCGGTGAATGCGCTGCGCGTGGCGCACGACCAGGTTTTCACCTCGGGCGGAATCGGTCCGACACATGATGATATCACGGCAGACGCGATTGCTTCGGCTTTTGGTGTGGCAATCACGCACCGCGCCGACGCGATGGCGCTGTTGCAGGCCCATTATGAGCGCGCGCAATTGCCCTTTAACGAGGCGCGCCAACGGATGGCCCGCATTCCCGATGGGGCCTTGTTGATCGACAATCCCATCTCGACGGCACCGGGTTTTAGTCTGGGCAATGTCCATGTCATGGCGGGGGTTCCCAAGATTTTTGAGGCGATGGTCGCAAGCGTTCTGCCCCGGCTTGTGGGGGGGCCGGCATTGCTCAGCCAAACTTTGCGCCTGATGCGCGGCGAGGGTGAAATCGCTGCCGATTTTGGCGCTTTGGCGGCCGAATATCCGGCCCTGTCGATGGGGTCCTATCCTTTTACGCTGAACGGCGCTTACGGCACCAATCTGGTCATTCGTGGCACAGATGAGGCCATGTTGACCCAAGCGATGGCGCGTTTGACACGTTTGTTTGCAGAATGACGGCCGCGTTCTTTCAAGCGATGGACGCCACTTGGCCTGCAGCCAAAAGCTGGCGTTCGGGTCCTTGGACCCTGCGGGAAGGGCTTGGCGGCGGCAAGCGTGTGTCTGCTGCCACCGTCCATGGGGACTGGACCACCTTAGACATTCCATTGGCCGAGGCAGCAATGCGCGACTTGGGTCAATCGGCTTTGTTCATGGTTCAACCGCAAGACACAGTGCTGGATGAGCACTTGGCACAGCTCAATTACAAAGTGGTTGACCCGGTTTTGGCCTATTCTGCGCCGATCAAATCGTTGACCGAAACTAACGCCGTGCCGCTGACCGCCTTTAGCCACTGGCCGCCTATGGCCATCACCCGCGAAGTATGGGCGGACGCGGGCATCGGGCCAGCGCGCCTTGCTGTGATGGACCGCGTGCTGGGTCACAAGACAGCGCTTTTGGCGCGCGCGCCCGGCGGTGATCGGGTGTGCGGCGCGGGGTTCGTGGCGATGCACGACCGGGTGGCCGTCTTGCACGCCCTAGAGGTAAACCCGGCATTTCGTCGGCAAGGCTCCGCTCAGAACATGATCCGCGCCGCAGCGCACTGGGCGCAAGGTCTGGGGGCTGATAGCTTTGCCTTGGCGGTGACGACGGCGAATGCACCGGCGCGTCGATTGTACGAAGGGTTGGGAATGTCGGTGATTGGTGGCTATCATTATCGTGAGTTGATTGCGTGAACACATCATTCCCTCTTTTCGCTGTCTTGGTGTTTGGCGCGTCCTTGTTTCAGCCGGGCTGCGGTTTTGGTGCGCCGGGGCTTGTGCTTGAACTGCCGGGTGAGGCTGTGATGACGGGCCAAGTCACCACGCCGCTGACAAGTTTGCGCTTGCCTAACGGCCCTTTTGCCAATGACGTTTTGCCGACTGTCTTGATCGAGGGCGCAATGGATCAAACGGTGTGGCGCAGTACCTTGGTCCAAGTGTCGACCCTTGCTATCGCGCGCAGCCTGCGTACCCAAATTCAGGCTGCCGGCTATAGTGTCGAGTTCGAATGCGAAACTGTGGCTTGCGGTGGGTTTGATTTTCGCTTTGGGGCGCAGGTTTTGCCCGAACCGATAATGCATATAGATTTGGGGGATTTTCGCTATCTTTTGGCGACCCGCAAGGGAGAGGTTCCTGAAACTTTGGCCCTGATGATCAGCCGCTCTGCCACCGAAGGGTTCGTTCAATTGACCCGCGTTGGCGGCGCACAATCGGCGATTACAGCGCAAAGTAACGGGGTGATCTTGGCGCAGGCCAATTCTGCGGTGGCACAAGTCACGGCACCGGCGACAGCAATGCCACCAGCGGCGCCGGCGGTAGAACCGGGATCCCCCACAATCGCCGCGACACTGGATCAAGGATTGTCTGCGGTGTTGGAAGACCTCGACTTTTCCTCGGGCTCATCTGTGCTGACCATAGGTGACTATCAGTCTTTGGCTGACCTTGCCCTATGGATGAAGGCACATCCCGGTCAGCAAATCATGATCGTGGGCCACACCGATTCCAGCGGAAGTGCGCGCGCCAACCTTACGCTGTCAAAAATGCGGGCGGAATCGGTGCGCCAACAACTGATGTTTCAATACGGCGCTGCCTCCAAACAGGTTACGGCCGATGGTGCGGGGCAATTGGCCCCAAGGGCGACCAACCAAACCCCCGAAGGCCGCGCCAAAAACAGAAGGGTCGAGGTCATTGTGACCTCGACCGACCTGCAAGCACCTTAGGCTGGATCGACCTTATGTGATCACCAGATATCAGGGCCTTTGTCGACGTAACGGCGCGCCAAAAAGTCGATAAAGGCCCGGACCTTGGGTTGGGTAAAGCGTCCTGGCGGATAGACCGCGTAGATGCCCAGTGATTCCACGGGTAGGCCCGGAATGGCCTCTTCGACTTGACCTTGTTTCATAGCGTCTGCATACAAAAAGCTTGGCAGATAGGCGATGCCCAGCCCTGAAATGGCCGCGTTCAACAGCGATTGGCCATCGTTCACGGTCAGCCATCCGGCGGTCCGTACCTGACGCTTTTCACCCGAAGGCGCGATCACTTTCCAAACGTTGCCAGCGGCTTGGTTTGAATAATGCAGCAGCTTATGATCGTTCAGATCGTCGATCTTCATCGGGCGACCGTATTTTTGGAAATACGACGGCGACGCGATCATACGTTTCGTGGTCTCGGTTAGTTTGCGGGCGCGCAGTGAGCTGTCTTCCAACTCTCCAACGCGGATCGCCATGTCAAAGCCTTCGGAAATCAGCTCTACATAACGGTTGTTCAGCACCATGTTGACGGTGATGTCCGGGTATTCCAACAAGAAGTCACCCAGAATTGGGGACAGCAGGTTGACGCCAAAATCGGTGGCCACAGAAATGCGCAGCAAACCCGAGGGCGCTGACTGCATAGAGGTCACAAGGGCGTCTGCCTCGCCCGCGTCATTCAAGACGCGGCGGGCGCGGTCGTAATAGGCCAGTCCGATTTCGGTTGGGCTTACACGACGAGTTGTTCGATTAAGCAACCGCGCCCCAAGGCGCGCCTCAAGGGCCGAGACGTGCTTCGAAACGGCAGATTTCGAAATGCCCATCTTTTTGGCCGCATCAGTAAATCCGCCTTGGTCGACGACCGTGGCGAAAGCTTCCATTTCTGTTAGTCGATCCATTGTTTATCCCAAGCAAGCAGATGTGGGTAGATGGACCCTTATTGATCCTCAATTCAGGCGAGATCGGGGCGCATGGGTGTTCTATCTAGGGAATTGTGCCGGATCGTTGATCTAACGGAAACACAATCGCAGATGGGTTGAACTGATCTGAGTGTGTCCAATCTAACGCGGCATTGGGTCTTTGGCTGGTTTCAAAGCCTTTGCGGTCCGAAAGTGATGGGACGGTGTTGCAAATGTATTATGCGCCGCCAACTGTAAGGGCTGATCACAGCCTTAGGGCAACCCTTGCGCCCAACCAAACGATCAGCAGTGAGAGGGACTCGAACAGAATGCTAAGTGGATGCGCAAGGCTTTCTGGATCAAGAGCCGTAACATAAAGTGCCAAGCCATCCATATTCCCTGCGGTTCCGAACAGCAGCAGTGCAAAGACATTGTTGCAAAAGTGCAGCGCGATTGCAGCCCCAAGGTTGCCGCTTCTGGCGGTCAGATCGGCGGCCATCAGGCCAAACGCAAACGCCCAGATCATCGGAAAGATTGCGAAATCGCCAAAGGTGTCCGGATCATAGTGCAACACTGCGAACAGTGCCGACGGCAATGCCATCCAGATCAGTGGTGAACCAAACCTTGCGCCAAGTTGCTGCTGCAAAAATCCGCGAAAAATCACCTCCTCCGCGCCCGATTGCAAAAGGATCATCGGCAGTGCCAGCGAAAGCCAAAACAAAAGTTGCCCCAAGGGAAGGTGTGCCGTGGCCTGAGGAGAAGTCAGGTAAAGCAGAAACTGACCGGCAAAAAGGACCAAGGTGATGCGGAGCACTGCGCCAAAACAAGTCCACGCACGGGATATGTCGCCCAACAGCGTGACTGCGCTGCGCAAATATAGCCGTTCACACACAAGGGCGATGCCAAGCGCTGCCGGCACAATTGAGCCCAAAGCAAAGATCACTTCAATAGGACGGCTTCCCAAAGTTTTGGTGTCTTGGGTGACGTCAATGCCAAGCATCGGTGCAACGGCCACCACCAAAAGCACCAGCCCAAACAGATAGGCAATGACGGCAGCAATGACGCCCAAGGCTGTCCGCCAAAGCGCAGACGTGCGGCGCGCAGAACTGGTAAACTCTGCCATCGGCGCATAGTGCGCAGGGTATCGGGGAGGTATCAAACTCTTCCTATCCTGTTGCAGAACAAAGCGTCGTACCTGCCCAGCTACCTTGCATCTTAACGCTGCCAGACTGCAACACGGGTGACAAAGAATGTTCTCTTATGGAAAGGTTCTTGCTGTAATTCAGTGACCCCCCTATTCCTTGCGACGCTGAAGATGTTGGGAATTCGCTAAACCTGCCAAATTGTTTGGAGAATATTTCGATGCGACAAACCCGTGCAGGGATTTATGGTCTGGCATGGCTTTGCCTTGCGCTT
>JAAFIJ010000370.1 GCA_013298675.1 Rhodobacterales bacterium
TGGGTTTCCGGCACCCCCCGCTTATGGGCCGAAGTGACCCGGCTTACAACCGGCGATTATGGCGTTTGTTAACGCGGCTGAAGCTTACACGGCCTTTATGTTAAGAAAAGCTAACATCGCTTCACGCGCCTGCCAGAAGGCTGAAAGCCGCAGAAAAGCCGAACTTACATCCCTCCACGCAGGAAAATATCCCACAGATTTTTGTTAATTCCCAAATTCAAAGAGCGCGCCCTTTTCCTTTTAGGAAAAGGGCGCATCGGGGGTGGCAAAATAACTCCAACAAAACAACTCCGGCCACGACTAGTGGCCGTCATTTTCTACCGCAAAACGCCCTAACTGACAGGGCGGGGGACTTGGGATAGGGCTGGTAGCATGAAACCGTCCCCCCGTTTTCCGGCGACACGCGAAGATGCCCTGGACCGGCTGGACCATTTTGCGCCCCATGCCGGGCACGCCTATGCCCATGGCCGCAACACCGATTTCGGGCCGGATCAACCGGGCGCCGTGTCGCGCCTGTCGCCCTATGTGCGGTACCGGTTGATAACGGAGGAAGAGGTCGTCGCCGCCGTGCTGGACCGCCATAGCCTGGCCGCGGCAGAGAAATATGTGCAGGAGGTTCTGTGGCGCACCTATTGGAAGGGGTGGCTGGAAATGCGGCCATCGGTGTGGACCCGTTTTCTGGCGGGGCGCGACCGGTGGCGGGACAATCTGGTCAACTATGCCGGTCTGGCCGATGCGGAAGGTGGCCGGACGGGCATAGACGGGTTTGACCATTGGGCCCGCGAGCTGGTCGACACGGGTTATCTGCACAACCATGCGCGGATGTGGTTTGCGTCCATCTGGATTTTCACCTTGCGCCTGCCGTGGGAATTGGGGGCGGATTTCTTTTTACGGCACCTGATCGATGCCGACGCCGCCAGCAACACGCTGTCCTGGCGCTGGGTCGCAGGGTTGCAGACCGCCGGCAAAAGCTATCTCGCCACGCGGGAGAATATCGTGCGGTTCACCAATGGCCGTTTCGCGCCCGAGGGGCTGGCCACAGAGGCATTCGAGTTGCGCGAAGACCCGGTGCCGCCTGCCCTGCCCCTGCCACAGGTGGAGCGGTTCGACCCCGCGCAGCCTGCTCTGTTGCTGGTCACGCATGAGGATATGACGCCGGAGAACCAGCTGGCCCCGCATGCGCAGGTCGCAGGGGCGCTGGTGTGTGGCGGGAACAGCAGTTTGTGGGGCGCAGCGGCGCAGGATTTTGTGGATACAGCGTTGAGCGACACCGCGTCGCGCGTGCGTTTCCAGTTGGGATGCGACGTTGCGACCTATCCGCACCTCACATCGGAACAGGTGATTGCATCGGCCCATTTTGCCGGGGTCCGGCAGGTTGTGACCGCTTATGCGCCGGTGGGGCCGATGGCGGACGATCTGGCGCAGATGGGCAAAGACCTGAAAGCGGCGGGCATCACGCTATGCCCGGTCCGCCGCAGTTGGGACGAGGATTTCTGGCCCCATGCGACCAAGGGTTTCTTTCCGTTCAAGGAGAAGATTCCGGCGATATTGCAAAAGCGCCGGATGCTTTAGGGGCGCGGGGCTGACTTGATCAGGCCCGCCTTGGTCAGCGCGTCGCGCATCTTTTTGGACAGCGTTGCAGGGGGGCAGAGCCGGACCGCGTCGCTCCATTGCACGCCCTGGGTCGGCGAATTGGCGCGGACAACGGCCTGGCCATTGGGGCGCGGCGCGACTTCCAACGGGCCTTCGTTGACCATGACAAAGCCGCCTGCGACCTTGCTGCTGCGGACGAAGGCTTCGGTTTCATTGGCGGGGCCCATGCTTTGTTTGGGGCCATAGAAATAGAAGGTGCCGAACCGTTTGCCGCCATAGACATGCGCGGTGGTGGCGGTTTCGCATTTGGTGTCGGTCTTGACCCAGACACCTTCGGCGATCGGTAATTTGGCGCTTTGCGCCGCAAGTGGAACGGCAAGGCCCAGACCCGCCATGACGCCCAAGATGCACCCTGTTGTTCGTGCCACGGCAAGTCCCCCTTTTTCCCGAAGGCCCACGCCATAGCGCATTTTCGGGTTTTCCACAAACGCGGGGGGTTCAGGTGAAATGGAGCCGCCGGTATTTGCCCCGGAAATAGAGCAGCGGATCGCGGCGGGGTTCAAAGCTCGCCTTTTCAACCTTGCCGACCAGAAGGAAATGGTCGCCTGCCTCATGCAGCGCGTTGCGCGTGCATTCGAAGATGCCGAGCGAGCTGGGCAGGATGGGGGCGCCATATTCGCCGACTTCCCAACGGGTGCCGGCAAAGCGGTCCTCCCCTTTGCCTGCGAACAGGTTCGACACCGGCTGCTGCCCGATTTGCAGCACGTTGACCGCGAAGCTTTCGGCCGAGCGCAACGTCTCCGCGCTGCCCGCGCTGTTGGCGATGCAGACGAGCAGGAGCGGCGGGTCGAGCGATACGCTGGTAAAGCTGTTGGCGGTCAGGCCAATGGGTTTGCCGTCGGCGGCGTGCGCGGTGATGATGGTG
>JAAFIJ010000371.1 GCA_013298675.1 Rhodobacterales bacterium
GAACGGCAGGTTTGTCATCGAGGTGCTTGGCCAAAGCTTGCAGCGTTGGAAAGCGGAAGATGTCGGTGATCGACAGCTTGGTCGCTCCCAGCACCTCACGGATTTCGCGGTGCGCTTGCACGGCCAACAGCGAATGGCCCCCAAGAGCAAAGAAGTTGTCGCGCGCGCCAACTTTGGCGACACCCAGCACCTTTTGCCAAACCGCGGCAATCTTGGCTTCTACATCTGACGCCAAGGCCACAAAGCTTGCCGCGGCCGGAGCTGCGGCCTGCGGCAACGGTAGGGCCTTGCGGTCCACTTTGCGGTTTGGCGTCAGCGGAAAGATATCAAGGGCGACAAAATGCGCGGGCACCATATGTTCGGGCAACACGACCTTTAGCGCGGGGCGCAGAGTGGATTCCGTGGCTGTGCCAACATAATAGGCCACCAGTCGCAGGTCGCCGGGCGTATCTTCGCGCGCCATGACCACGGCCTGTTTGACGCCCGGTTGCGCCTCTAGCGTGGCCTCAATCTCACCCAGTTCAATCCGGTAGCCACGCAGTTTCACTTGATGATCGGCGCGCCCGATGAAATCGATCTTGCCGTCGGCCCGCCAGCGAACCAGATCGCCGGTTTGATACATCCGCGCACCCCAAGGGGCGGCGCGGTCGACGGTGACAAACGGATCGGGTTTGAACCGTTCTTCGGTCAGATCGGCGCGCTGCCAATAGCCGCGCGTCACCCCGTCGCCACCGATCCACAATTCACCCGGCACACCCACCGCAACGGGCTGACGCGCGTCATCCAGCACATACATTTGCTGGTTTACCAGGGGCTTGCCAATGTTGCTGACCGGTTCGACAGTTGGGCCCACTTCTTCAACCGAAGACCAGATTGTGGTTTCGGTCGGGCCGTACATGTTCAATATCCGGGCCGAACTTGCGCTGCGCAAATCACCGACCAGCGCGCCCGGCAGGGCCTCTCCTCCAACCATAAGGGTTTTGACGCCGCGCAAGGCTTGGCGAGAGTCTTCATTCAACGCGATCATGCGCGCCATCGAAGGGGTGCATTGCAGATGCGTGACCTTGTGGCGAATGATCTGACCCGCGATCGAAAAGTCATCATCCGCCACGCCGCCGCCCGCATTGGCGCGGTCCTTAACCTCGGTCAACGGACGCAAGCCCGCCAAAACTGTTTGCGTTTCAATGCCATAGTCGATCAGGCAGGCAATTTCGCCCACCCCAATCGCCTTTAGCTGTTCGACCCGCGCAAGGGCGTCATCGACAGTGCCGAACAAGCCCGAATCCTCAAAATACCGCTGGAAGGCGAAATCGAGGATCGCGTCCATTTCTTCGGATGACAGCGACTGAAGGTCGATGTCCATTGGGTTGTTCATGCCTTGGGGCTTTTTGAATGCTGGGAAGGCCCATGCGTATTGCTTGATCAGACCCGCCGCCGAGCGCAGATAATCCTTCATCGGCTCTCGAGCGATTGCACGAGAGGTTTCGCGGTCAGCCGCCAGATAGGTGTGCAGCAGCAAGGTGACAACAAACTTTGCCGGATCATGCCCCGCATCGCGCAGCGCCTGATGGTAAATCTTGATCTTACCCGCGACCTCATCAATCGTTTGACCCAACAGGTGAGTTAGAACGTTTGCGCCGTTCTGCCCCGCCTCACGCCATGTTTCGGGGTTGCCTGCAGTGGTGATCCAGATCGACAGTTCCTTGGACACTGGGCGCGGCTGGCTGATCGGTGCAAAGGTGCCGCCGTTGGCCGTAGGGAATTCCACCTTTTCACCGCGCCACAGTTTACGGACCTGTTCGGTCGTCTCGAACAGGGCTTTGCGATTGTTTGGCGGGGTGTTTTCGGGCCGCAGGACAAAGTCATCCGGATGCCAGCCGCTGGCCATCGCAAGACCAACACGGCCGTTGGTCAGATTGTCGATAACCGCCCATTCTTCTGCGATGCGCAGGGGATGGTGCAGCGGGGCCACGCAGGACCCTGCACGCACGGCGATGTTTTTGGTGATGGCCGCAACAGCGGCACCCGTCACAGAGGGATTCGGATAGGGACCGCCAAAGGCGTGAAAGTGGCGCTCTGGCGTCCAAACGGCACAGTAGCCATTGGCATCAGCAAACTTGGCACCTTCCAACAACAATTCGTATTTTGCGGGACCTGAGCCGTCGTCATTGCCCCAGTAATACAGAGAAAAATCGATCTTTTGCTCGGAGGTGATTTTGCCGCCAGACACCAAAGTGCGGTTTTCGTCCGAAGAGATCACAACTTTGAACCCGCGCGCCAAGGTCCAGAACAGTTCCAGCACCGAGATGTCGAACGACAGCGATGTGACGGCCAGCCAGACCCCACCATCAGTGCCGATCCGGTCATCCATACCGGCAAAGAAGTTAATGACGTTGCGATGTTCTACCATCACGCCCTTTGGGCGGCCAGTGGAGCCGGAGGTATAGATCATATAGGCCAGATCAGCGGGTTTAACGCCACTATCGGGGTTGGTGACGGCAG
>JAAFIJ010000038.1 GCA_013298675.1 Rhodobacterales bacterium
TATTTTTGGGGGGTATACAGGAACAATCGCAGAACCGGCTAAAACGCTCAAGCACAAGATATATCTTAATAATGTGACGCTAAGATGGACAAACAAGGCCGTCAAGCAAAGCCTTGCGGGTTTGCAGCTTTGGCGGACGGGATGTTTCCAAAAACGAAACAATGCTTGAAATCCATGCCGTCTTGGGCGCAATCGCGGACAACGCGCTGCCCCACCCTCAAAGGCGCCCGCAAAGATGCCTGCAAAAGCTGCCCGCAAAGGTCTCTGCGCGCAGCACATGGAAGCAGCACGTGGAAACAGTTTGTGTGCCCATATCGGCCCGGCAAATCCGCCCTAAGGATGCCTTATCTCTCGCTATAGGGTCGATTTTCGGTTAACATCTGACAGATTATTCAAACGCGCGCGCGCTTTAGCAAAGAACCATTCCCCAGCATGACCCTGTCTTCGCCGACCCAGCCGTCTTCGTATACCCCGCCCACCACCGCGCTTAATCCTTTGGGGTTTGGCTGGTTCGCCCTGCTGATCATCGCCGGGCTGCCGGTTTACTGGCTGGGCTTTGTGGCCTTGGGCAACGCTTGGATCACGCCGGAATACAGCCACGGGCCGTTGATCCCGCTGGTGTCGCTGTATCTGTTCCTGCGAGAGCTGCGCGCCACGCCGCCCTCGGCGTCTGATGTGCCCGCCAACCGCTGGCCCGGCATCGCGCTGATCGCCTTTGCGCTGGCCTTGGGCATCTTTGGCAACCTGATCCGCATTCCTGATGTGGTGACCTATGCGTTGATCCTGTGGGTCGGGGGTCTGGTGCTGGTGGGCTTTGGCTGGACGCAGGGCAAGCGCCATTGGGCGCCGGTGCTGCATCTGATCTTCATGCTGCCCTTGCCGCAGTTTGTCTATTGGCAGTTGACGATCATGTTGCAGCTGATCTCGTCACAGCTGGGCGTGTGGTTCATCGAGCTTGCGGGCATTCCGGTGTTCCTAGAGGGCAATGTCATCGACCTTGGGGTGTATAAACTTCAGGTGGCCGATGCCTGTTCGGGCTTGCGCTATCTCTTCCCGATCCTGTCGTTTTCCTATCTGTTCGGCATTTTGTACCGCGGCCCGTTCTGGCACAAAGCGGTGCTGTTCCTGATGGCCGCCCCCCTGACCATTTTCATGAACTCATTCCGCATCGGGGTGATCGGGATTCTGGTCAACAGCTACGGCATCGAGCAGGCCGAAGGGTTCTTGCACGCCTTTGAAGGCTGGGTGATCTTTGGCGCCTGTATCCTGCTCTTGTTTCTGGCCGCCATCTGCCTGCAGCGCCTGACCCCCAACCCAAAGCCGCTGGCCGACACCATCGACCTTGATACCGATGGTCTGGCCGGTCAGGCCCGCCGGTTCCTTGGCGTCGGCGTCTCTCGCGGCACGATCATTGCGACTGCTCTGTCGCTTGTGGTCAGCGGGATCTTTGTGCTGACCCCGCCGCCCGCCCGCATCGACGTGTCGCGCGACAGCTTTTCGATCTTTCCGCGCAGCTTTGGCGACTGGAGCGGCAGCGCCTCTCCGCTCGACATCAACACCGAACGGGTTCTGGGCGCCACGGATTATGTGAGCGCCACCTACAGCGCGCCCAATGAGGCGGCCTATGTCAACGTCTTTGCCGCGTGGTATGTCAAGCAAACCGAAGGCTCTGGCATCCATTCGCCTGCGGTCTGTCTGCCGGTTGGCGGCTGGGAAGTCTCGGCCATCGAGCCGACCAAAATCTCGATCCCCGGCACGGTCTACGGCGATTTCACCGTCAACCGCGCGGTGATCCAGAAAGGTGTGACCAAGCAGTTGGTCTATTACTGGTTTGAACAGCGCGGCAAACGCATGACCAATGACTATCTGGCCAAGGTCAGCGTGGTCTGGGACAGCCTGACCATGGGGCGCACCGACGGGGCGCTGGTGCGCTTTGTCACCCCGATCAACCCGGGAGAGGCCGAGGGTGATGCCGACGCCCGCTTGCAAAGGATGATGGCGCAAGTGCTGCAAAAACTGCCGCGCTATATTCCAGAATAACCCCCGTACAAAGCAAAGCCCTTCCCAAGAGATTGGAAAGGGCTTTGCTGTTTCACATCAGCAGCGCAGATCACAACAATCTGCCCAGAAGTTCAGAATTGAAGTTCGGGACTCAAATTCTGGGATTCAAGCACCCTGCCCGACCTGAGACAGTCCGCTCAACACGACGCATGCCACCGCAACCAAAGGCCAGATGAGACAGGCCAAAATGCCAATCATAAGATAGCCTGCCCCCAAACCTGCCCCCGACAAGGCCGAGCGGCGTTGTTCGCGGACGGCCACAAAAGCGGCAAACAAGACACCCGAAGTGCACAGAACGACGAAGAATACCAATGAGTCCATGTGTCATCGCTCCTAAAATGCAAGTCATCGGCATCAGATGCCAAAAGTAGAGGCAGATGTAGCTCTGAGCCAGCACCAAGAGTGTGCCGCAATCTTTGGGGTGATGCCCAGATAAGTGCAATCTATAGGTGTAAAATTCCGCTTGTTCGCAGAGCTGTATCGGCGGAAATATGTATAGAATTGTTTCTAACCGCCGCGGCCCGCCAACTGGGTCATCTTAGCTTGGCGGGCTACAGCTTGGCCTTCTCAGATCTTTGCCGTCCAGACCCGGTAACGTCCCTGCCCGGTGATCTCGCGGATCAACCCCTTTTGATGCATCAGGTCCAGATTGCGCTGCACGGTGGCGCGACTGGCCCCGGTCTGCGCCTCGGCCATCGGTGCGGTGACGATCGGCCAGCCTGCCAGCAGTGTTGCCAACAGGTTTGGCGTGCGCCCCGAAAGACCCTTCAAAATGGTTTGCGTCCGCATGTGCCAATCTTGAAGTCGCTCAAGATATCGCAGGGCCCAAAGCGTTGCCTGACTTGCGCCTTGTATCCACTGTGACAGTCGGTTCACGGCCGTGCCAGACCCGCGCAACCCTGCCCCACCGCCCAAAGTCAAAGGCATGAAAATGGCTCTGTTTTTGTGAATAGTGCCTGTATTGAGGGCCATCTGCCCCCCCAGACAAGCCGCCATCGCCGCGGCCTCCACCTGCACAGCAGCCCCCGGACCAAAGCTGCGCCAAGCGTGAAACAACAAGGCACTTTGCGTCACCGGATGCAGATACTGCGCGGCGCTCATCAGCTCTGCCAGGTCCTGGACCGCGTCCGAAGCGGCAGCAAACTTAGCGTTTTGCCTCTTGTCGCCAGGTCTATGGCCCCGCACCGCGTCCCCCTCGTGCCCATCAACATGCATCCAGCCGTCCTTGAGTGCGCCCTCCTTATGCACCCCGCCATCCCCCAGAAATCGCAGGAGTTCCGCCGCCCCCAGCGGACCCGATCGGATGAGATCGGGTGGCGCCATCAACCGCCGCGCCGCCCATGCGGCTTCTTGCAGCGCCAGACTGTCATGCAACACATCAGTTTGTGGCCCGGTTTGAGGCGGGCCGACCCGCAAAGCCAGCCACAACGTCAACCCTTCTTCGCTGACCCGCGTCTCGCCTGTATGCGTGCTGGCCCACCATGACAGCTCTGCAGCTTCGCGCAGCGCCAATCGTTGGAGAAACCCCGCCCCCATCGGGGCAAGCCGGGCCTCAAGCATGCCAAACAGATAACACAGCGCAGCCAATTCACCGCTGAGATCCGCCTGTGCGCGGGCCCAATCGACCGGGTCGAACAAGACAGGATCAAACAGACCCGTTGGGCGTGGGAACAAAAGGGCCCGTGGCGGGGCCTCATCACCGCCTTGTGGGTCGCCGTCTGGTTGGAACCAAAGATCAGGTTCCTCCGCGCCATCAAGGTCAAAAAACGATGGGAAACCAGCATCTGGCTCCACCTCACTCGCACTGTAATTGTAAGATTTTTTTGCCATAATACCCATAATTAACTCTTTATGATCGCAACCCAAGAGTTTTTTCCAAAGCCCCATCACTCACGATAAGTAACGATTATCATGATGGTTGATCTCCCCCCGTTGCGCCCGCAATATCAGGGGCGCAAGTCCCCAAGATTCGCGTCAGCGCCCCACAAACAAGCCCCAAGCAAAGAGAACGCCCCGATGTCGCGCACCCTGCCCCCGGCCCTCATGCCCGCCTTCTCACTTGCGCCCGAAGATGATGCCGCCCTGACCGCGCTTTATGTGCGCGGCACCCCCGCCAATAGCCTGCGCGCTTGGGAACGCGACCTGGCCTATATCACGGCGTGGAAAGCGGCCAGCTTTGGTGCGCCGTTGCTTTGGCCCGAGGAAGACCGCATCGCCCTGCGCTTTGTGCTGGATCACACGCTTGATCTGACAGACACGCCAGGCCCTGCCCAAGATGCCGCGATCGCCCTGATGGCGTTTGGGCTGCGCCGTGATCTTGGCTGCCAGGCACCGGCGACGCTCGATCGGCGCATCGCCTCATGGCGGGCATTTCACCGCATGAAAAACCTTGCCTCGCCCTTTGAGGCGCCCCTGCTGAAACAGGCACGAGCCAAGGGCCGTCGCGCCGCCGCCCGGCCAAGACAGCCGAAATCGCCCCGCCCGATCACCCGCGATCTGTTGGAACAATTGCTGGCCAGTTGTGACGATACCTTGCGCGGCCTGCGCGACCGGGCGATCCTGATGTTGGGCTTTGGCTCTGGCGGGCGCAGGCGCAGTGAAATCACCGCCCTTTACCGTGAAGACATCGGAACTGAGGATTACGCTGCTAAGGGGCTGATCTGGATTAGGCTGCTCACCACCAAAACCACCGGCCCAAATGACGCACCCCGCCTGCCGCTAAAGGGCCGGGCCGCCCGCGCCGTGATCGGCTGGATAGAGGCCGCAGAGATCACCCAAGGCCCGCTCTTTCGCCCCATAAGCCTGTCTGGCCGGGCCCTGCCCCGCAAACTGGCCCCTGATGCGATCCGCGTGATCCTGCGCCACAGGCTTGGCCTCGCGGGCCTGCCGCTCAACTTTGTCACCCCGCACGGGCTGCGCGCGGGGTTCTTGACCCAAGCCGCATTGGACGGCGCACCGATTGCGGCGGCAATGAAGCTGTCGCTACACAGGTCAGTCATTCAAGCGCAACGCTACTACGCCGATGTCGAGATCACCGAAAATCCCGCGACCGATCTGTTGGGATGATCTGTTAGTGAATACGCAAAGCAGCAGGGTTGAACGTGAGCAGCGATGTATCAACGCCGCGCATTAACACCCCGTTAACCATGTTTCGCGGCGAAACGGGGGAAATTTGGTCAAAACAGGCGCAAAACCGGGCAGGGTGTTGCGCATTCTGTGCGATGTGCGATAGTTTGCCATATATAGGCCAAACTACCGCACATGACCCGAAATAGGGCACCCGACCCAAGCAGGCATCGACCCAAGACAGGCATCGACCCAAGACAGGCACCCGGAAATCCGATATGAGCAAAAAGCCAGACGTTTCGCAAACGCCCCCCTATCACAACCTTGATCCGGCACAGGCCGCGGCCAAGCTGGGGCCGATGGTCGACACCACCCGCTTTGCCAAGGCCGCCGCCTTTTGCGCCAAAGGGCGCGATGATCTGGCCAAGCGCGGCTATTCCCCCGACGGCAAGAAACGCCTGCGCCGCTTTTCGATCTGGGAGATTACCAAATACCTGCTGCCCGTGGCCCCGGCCCATCTGCGCCGCGTGCTGCGCGCCAATCCTGACCTGCCGCAAGGCGAGGGAGAGGCTGGCGCCAAATGGTTCACCCTTGAAGAGGTTCTGGCCCTGCGCGCGCATCTGGCGCTCGAGGGGTCCAGCGCCAAGGAATACAAACCCTACCGCCCCGAAGGTCTGCCGGCGAAAATCTGCGCTGTGGCCAACTTCAAGGGCGGGTCAGGCAAGACCACCACCTGTGCCCATCTGGCGATGGCAGCAGCCCTTGACGGCTATAAGGTGCTGGTCATCGACATGGACAGTCAGGCTTCTATGACCTCTATCCTGGGCGGCCAAGTGGCCGATGAATGGCAAACCGTGTTCCCGCTGATCGCCAAGGATTACGCCCGCGCGCTGCAAGCCGAAAACCGGGTGCGCGTGGCGGGCGGTCAATCCGCCCTGCCCTTGGATGAGACCCTAATCGCCGCATTAGAGACTGATCCGGCTGATCTGATCCAGAAAACCCACTGGCCCAACATCGACCTGATCGGCGCGCAGTTGAACCTTTACTGGGCCGAATTTCAGATCCCGGTCTGGCGCATGGGCCTGCGGTCGTGGTCGCTTTGGGATGCTTTGGGCAACTACCTGACGGATGAGGGCGTGCTGGACCGCTATGACATCGTGTTCATCGATACGCCACCAGCGCTCGGTTACCTGACGATTAATTCACTTTCGGCTGCTGATATATTGCTGGTGCCGCTTGGCGCGTCCTTTCTGGAATTTGACAGCACGGGGCGGTTCTTTGACATGCTGCACGCAACCTTTGCCAGCATTGAAGACGGTGAAAACAGCCAGCGCCGCGCGCTGGGGCTGGACGGGATCAAATTTGAATGGGATGTGGTGCGCGCCATCATCACCCGCTTTGACGCCAGCCAGCAAACCGATCTGGCCAATGTGATTCAGGCCTATTTCGGTGATTTCATGAACACCTACCGACAGGATTTCACCGCCCTTGTGGGGCAGGCGGGGGAACAGGTGAACGGCATCTATGAGGCCGATTACCGCGACTTCAACCGCGACACCTATCTGCGCGGGCGTGAGGCATTTGACCGGACCTATGCCGAGTTCAAAGAGCTGTTGATCGGGGCTTGGTGGCGCGATGAACAAATGGCGAAAGGATAACCCATGGCCAAACGCAGACGGCTAGAGGCGCCGGGCGCCGCAGAACTGGCAGATCTTGAAGCGGGTTTCGCGGCGAAACAGATGCCAGACCGAATGGGGCCAGACCGCATGGGCATGACCGCGCCCATCACCCAGGTCGCTGCCGAGGCCGCCCGCGCGGCAAGCCCGCTTGATATCGACCAACGCGTCACTAATGCGCAGAATAGTGTCGATGCGGGCGCTTGGCGTGACGCGGTTCAGGCGGGCAGGGTGATCAGTGATCTGCCCTTGGACGCCATCGATCTGGGCCATTTGACCCGCGACCGCATGATCGTAGAGGCCGATGAGTTGGAAGAGCTGAAAGCCTCTATCCGCACCAATGGCATGCGCCTGCCCATCGAAGTGGTGGCGTTGCCGGAGGGTCGTTATGGTCTGGTGTCGGGCTGGCGGCGGATGACCGTTCTGCTGACCCTGTCCGCCGAAAGCCGTGCCTCCGGTGGGCAGGATTTTGCGACCGTCAAGGCGATCGTGCGCCCCCCCTATGAGGCAGGGGTCCTCTATACCGCCATGGTCGAGGAAAATGAATTGCGCGCGCAGCTGACCCCCTATGAGCGGGGCCGTATCGCGGTGGTCGCGGCCGAAAACGGCGCGTTTAGCGGCACTGAAAGCGCAATAGAGACGATTTTCGCCACAGCCTCGCGCGCCAAACGGTCCAAGATCCGCAGCTTTGCCAAGGTCCACCAACTGCTGGGCGATGTGCTGCATTTTCCGACCGACCTGTCGGAACGAAACGGGCTGCGGCTGGCCTATGCCTTGCGCGAAGGATCGGTGCAGGCGCTGCGTCAGGCGTTGATGACCTCAACCGGCGAGGGGGGGATAGAGGGCCCTGCCCGTGAATGGGCCATGTTAGAGCCGATTGTCGTGGCATCCGAGGCGCAAGAGCGCACCGCCGAACGCGGCGGGCGGCCAAAGGCGCAGATCACCAAACCGGCCAACCCGCGCCAAACCTTGGCGAATGGCATCAGCATGCAACAGATAGAGCATGAGGACGGCTATTCGATCCGTCTGCGCGGCGCGTCAGTAGACGCCGAGATGATAGCACGCGTGATGGCCGCGCTTGAACGGATGTTAAATAGACCCTAATCGGCGGTTTAGAGACAGATTTTCAAACCCAAGACCGGCTAAAGGGACAAGCTGGCTTGCGGCGCACGTGCGGCTGCATCCTCGGCCCACAGGGTGATCAGAACCTCTGACAGCCCCTGCCAAGCCGCCTCAGTGGCATCACGCAAAGGGGCATAGGCCAACCGCCCGACATCGCGGTAGTCAAGGTCATAGACCTGCCCCACACCTGCGGCTGCAAGCTGGGGTACCTCAGGCAAGGGGTTTGGCAACAAGAACGGGCTTGGCAAAGGGTTGCCCCCTGCCAAACGGGCCGCGAGCCCCGCCAAAGCGGCCTGCGAGGCGCCCTGAACGCGGGTCGGCAGCGCCAGCACCCTGCGCCAGTGAAAGGGCTGTGCTGCCTGCCCCCGGGCGCGGGCGTTGCGCTGCGCCTCTTGATCAAGGCTTGCCATGGCATCGGCCAAAGCAGCCAGCCCCTGCGACATCGCCGTAACGGCCCCAGAAACCGCGTCCGCCTCGTGCAACGGGACGGGCATCACCAAGACATCTGCCGAGGCCAGCACCGACAGGGCCAAGGGCCCAAGGCCCCGCCCGGTATCGCACAGGATCAGATCATAGGATTGACGCCAGCCCGCCGCCTCTATTGACGCGGCCAGCGCCCGCCACGGCTGCCACCCGCGCAGCGCCATCCGCCAGTTGGTGATCTGCAGGTCCCCCAGCATCATCGCAGGCCGCGCAGACACCACATCAAGCCCGGGCCAGCGGCTGGGTTCGACCAACGCCCCGGGCGACAGATTAAGCGCGCCGGTCAGCGCCTCGGCCATGGCATCCTCTATCGCCAAGGGCTCTTCGCCCCGGTCAAGCCGCGATTGGTTCACCCCGCGCAAATGCTGACCCGCACCTTGTGCCAAGAGCGACAAAACCCCCGCGCTCCCCCCTGACGATCCGGCAACCGGGGCCACCCCCAAGGACGCCGCCAGCTGACCGCCGGGATCTGCGTCCACCACCAACACCCTGTATCCGGCCAAAGCCGCCGCCGTGGCCAGATGCAGCAGCGCGGTCGTGCGCCCGGTTCCCCCTTGCGGCCCCGTCATCGCCACAACCGCCGCTTGCGCCCCCACAGGCCGGGGCGGCAGATAACGGTTCTTGCGCGCGGATTGGGCGAAATGGGCGCGCAGGGGCTGCATGTCAGCGGGGGCAAACCAGCGCGTCCCGCCCTCGGCCCCCGCCACCCCTTGGGGCAGGGCGGGGTTCTGCGCCAACACCCGGCGCAGATGTTCAGACGCCATCGGCAAAATCCATGTGGTTATTTCCCAGATCGACAGGGGACGAGACGGGCGCTGCGCGGTTTGGGTGGTCCCGTCCGCGCCCGAAAGGATGGCTTGGGCAAGACGTTGCAGATCGGTGGTTTCGAGAGAGGCCATGGGGCGTCCACTTATAAAAAAGGCTTTTGCAATGAATATCACGAAAAATATCACATGTCTTGATATTATCATGATCCATGTAGCAGAAGCCAACTTTTCTTTATTTTCTAAGCTCTTTTTCAGGTTTTGGGGGGTGTTTCGTTGGATGTCTGGCTTTGGGGGATTTCTTTTTTTAGTTAATATTGAGTTATATATTAGTTACGGAGCAGAGTTTTCCGGGATTCCGCCGTTTTTGATGCTGTGAATCAGAGGCTTAGCGGGGAGCCAAAAAGCCGTGGTGACTCTGAAACCCCGATAGAGTGACTCTGATCCCCCGTTGTGGTGACTCTGAAACCCCGAGGGATTGGGCCAGATCGGAGCTGCTTGGCAAGAGGGCGCTGGACGCAGCCTGTGGATAACTTTAGGGTTGGTGTCAATGAAACCACGAATCGCAGCCTGCGGATTTGGACCGTTTTTCGGGTCTGATCCTTGGGGGTTAACTGCGGTCATGAGGCACAGGCAGGACGGTTGTAATGTTGGTTGCGGGGCCCATAGGGGCGGCTGTGCGCGGGGCTATGCAGGGGGGTGTCCAGCCGGACTTCTTTTCCTGTGATCTGCTGGATGCGCTGCCCAAAGACGATATCGCCAGCATGGAACACCCGTTGTTCACGCTGGCCACACGGCCTGATCTGACCATCCTGCGCTATGTGCACAATGGGGTCGAGGTGGAGGTGACGCCCTCGGTCAAGGGGCGTGCCACGCTGCATGACAAGGACATTCTGATCTATTGCACCAGCCAGCTGATGGCGGCACTGAACGCGGGGCGCAGCGTCGCGCGCACGCTGCATTTGCGCGCGCATGATCTGTTGGTGGCGACCAACCGCGAAACCAGCGGCGACGCCTACCGCCGTCTGCGTGAGGCGTTTGAACGTTTGGCGGGCACGCGGATCACCACCAATCTGGTGGCGGGCGAGGTCGAGATCACCCGCGGCTTTGGCCTGATCGAGGATTGGGAGATCGTGCGCAAGACGCGCGGCGGGCGGATGATCCAAGTGCGCATCACGCTTTCCGAATGGCTCTATTCGGCCATTATGGCCAAGTCGGTGCTGACGCTGAGCCGCGATTACTTTCACCTGCGCCGCCCCTTGGAGCGGCGGATCTATGAGCTGGCGCGCAAGCATTGCGGCCGCCAACCCGAATGGCGTATCTCGCTGGAGGTGCTGCACAAGAAGTCAGGATCGACCAGCCCGCGGCGGGTGTTCCGGTCGATGCTGCGCGAGATCATCACCCAAGGCCATCTGCCCGACTATGATCTGCGGCTGGAGGAGGGGGATCTGCTTTATGTGACCCCCAAGACTGTGCTGGAGGAGGCAACATCGCCCGCGCCGTCCCGCTTTGGAGCGCCGATGCTGGGACCCCCGATCTTGGGACCCCCGATCCTGGGACCCTTGGCAGAGGCCACGCTGGAACGGGGCCGCGATCTGGCACAGGGCTGGGACATCTACGCGCTAGAGGCCGAATGGCGCGGGGTGTGGCAACGATCGGGCCGCCCGGTGCTGCGCGCACCCGACAAGGCGTTTCTGGGCTGGCTGGGCAAGCGGCTGGCAGCAGCAGGGTAAGGTGTCTTTGTTTTCATCTGCGCGCAATCAGCAGGATCGATACCGCTGATCGCTTCGGGGGCTGATTGGCACCAGAAAAAGGGAAACCATTGGCACAAAAGAAAACGGCCCCCCAATCGGAGGGCCGCTTCTTTAAACGGTACAGCCGTGAGGCTGCGGTGTTTGATTAAGCAATGTTTGCTTTGCGACGACGCAGGCCAGCAAGACCAGCAAGGCCACCGATCAACAGCAAACCGCCAGCTGGCAGTGGAACTGCTGCAACTTCCAGGTCGACGATCAGGTCGGCCATGCGGCCAGACTTGGCCCACGAGAACATCAGGGTCTGGGTGGTGTTCGGCGCGGTGAAGTTCATCGTCAAGCTGGTCAGCAACGAACCGTTCGCGATTGCGGTCGACGACAGCAAGTTCCCGTTGGACCAAACCGACATTACCAGGCTCTTGAACCAGCGCAGGCTGATTGGGCCAACGGTCACCAGACCAGAAGCGCTCATTGGGTCGGAGCTCGCAACGAAGTCGTGGCTCCACGAGCCGCCGGAACCAACAACAGTTTTGATAACAGCCTGGAACACTTCGGAACCGTGGATGTTGGTCGAGCCGCCATTGGTCAGGGTGGTCACTGCGGAAGCAGCGGTGCCTAGGGAGAGAACTGCAACTGCTGCAATCGCGGTGGTCTTCATAAAGTTGAACATAATAAATAGTCCTTTCAGATGTTACGCACCAGAAACTGGCGTTCGTTTTCGCTCAGCCCTAAAGCGCTTATGCGGCACAGCAGGGGTCTCAACACTTATGGAGACCATTTTCGCCATAAATCGGCCTGAATTCAAGGCCTTTGATGCGAGAGAATGTAAATAGTCACAAGACACAACTGGAGCGTGTTTTTTGTGACGACGACATGAACATCTGTGGCCAATTTGTGCAGATTGGTTCTCATATGTAAACAATCTTTTTTGCCAGAGGCCTTTTTTTAAGCGGCGTGGGAACCTTTGGTAAATTTGGGCCCGGATCACTCTGACTGAACAAGGGAAAGTGATTCGGATTTTCGGGAAAATAACCGGCGGATTTTGCGCGCTTTTTGGCGCAGAAAATCTTGGCTTGGAACGGCGCCAAACCCCCACGAGGGCGCAGTCTTTGGCGCAGAAACGCGGTGGCCACCCGTCCCACTTACCTATGCACCGATGGTGAAAAAATCCCCTTTAACCACAATCTATTGTGGTGGGTGACGGCCGCTGTGGTGGGTGACGGCCGCGTGCGGGGTAAGGGTTTGGCGCAGAGCAAGACGATTTTGCAGCGCGCCCAGACCGCGTTCGCGCAAAGCGAGAGGCGGCGATCGGCGCGCGGCGCCTTGATGTGCCGGGGGTGTGATGGGGCTTCACCCCACCCGTTTTGCTGACGTCTGCCTATGTCGTCCTGCCTGCGGCATGGGCGCGTCTGCGGTCCTGGGTTTAAGGGGGCGCGCGCAGGGAAACCTGCGCCAAATCGAGAGAATCGGGCGAGGATGGCCCGTGGAATTGCGGCGGTGGGCGCAGGTTCTTGCCACAATCACGGCAGATTTGCGCGGCAGCTGCGGGCAAATGTGGCAGGGGAAAATGGGGCGTATCTATGCAAATGGCCCCCAAATTCGGGGGCCATAGCGAGGGAATACGTGGTGTCTGATGCCTTTGACGGGGCTGGGCCCTCAGGCCACCCGAATGACCGCTTTGCGACGCTGCAATCCGGCCAATGCCCCCAAAGCACCGATCAACAGCACGCCACCTGCAGGCAGCGGAACCGGGGCCACGATGTCGATCCCGGTGATCGAGGCTTTGGAACTGAAGGTATTGCCCAAGAACAGGCCCGTGCCACCGCCAAAGCTGAACGACACCTTGGATCCGTCGGGCAGGGTCAGGTTTTGTGGCGTGACCGAGGTCCAGGTCAGGGTGTCCGCCACGATGCTGCCAAGAAGCAAAAAGGAGCTGTTCGTGCCAGAGCCGGCCACGCTGACCAGCGGCGAGGAAAAGGCCAGAACTGCGCTGATGTTATAAGAGCGCGGGCTAAGGCCGGTGGTGCCTTTGCCGGTGAAGGAAATGAATTCGAAGGTCGAGGTGGTGCCCGTGCCGATGGTATAGGTGGACCCGGTGGTCAAGCTTGGCGCCAAAGACGCCGTAACACCGCAGCGGGAAAGGGTGCAAACAAGGCCACCACCGCTGGCCGCAGAGAGCGTCACCGAAGAATTGGCCCGGTCGACCACGAAATCAAGCGTGGCGGCCTGTGCCTGATTTGCCATTCCAAGGCTGGTCATGCCGAGGCCGGCGATCAGAGCAAGTTTTGCCAGGCCCGTGGTTTTGAAAAATGTGCGGAACATGAGAGTCCTTTCAGTAGATGTTTGGTCAGCCCGTATTTGGCGGCACTGGGTGGTGCTGGGTGGCACGCGGGGTGCATCGACATATTTTTGCCATATATGCCCAAAATCCGGGAAGGAAATTTCTGATTTACCCTAAATATCAACCTATGGTTGTTTTATTGGCTTTTGCCGGGAAACAGACCCTAAGGTTGTCGGCAACTGTCTTGACCGCCGGGACAGTTGTGGCAGCGCGCCCCGGCAGGCTTGGCCCGAATCACGCCACAATGTGGGGAACAAGAGAGGCCGAGTG
>JAAFIJ010000039.1:0-7029 GCA_013298675.1 Rhodobacterales bacterium
GCCCCTGCGCGGATATTTTCGGACCAAGATTCGGTCAAACAGGCGTTTAAGGCTGGCGAATTTACCTCTGACACCGTCGTCGTTGTGCGCTTTCAGGGACCAAAGGCCAATGGGATGCCGGAACTGCATTCGCTGACGCCAATGCTGTCTGTTTTGCAAGACCGGGGGCTGAAAATGGCGCTTGTGACCGACGGTCGGATGTCGGGCGCGTCAGGTAAGGTTCCGGCGGCAATCCATGTCTCGCCCGAGGCTGCCGTGGGGGGGCCATTGGCGCGTCTGCGCGACGGTGACATTGTGCGACTGGATGCCACCAACGGCACGCTCAGCGTTCTGGCCGATGGTTTTGATGACCGCACGCCCGTGGTGGCGGATCTCTCGGGCAACGCCTTTGGTATGGGACGCGAGCTTTTTGCGGCATTCCGCGACATGGTTGGTCCTTCTGATCAAGGGGCGGCTGTCGTCGTCTGATCACGCAACACCCTGCTGACTGGCGCAGCCAACACCGCGCCGGACAGAACCACGATCACAGTATATAAAGACGCATCCCATATTTGGGATCAGGAGAATGTCATGACCCCCGCAGAACAATCCCTTAAAGCCGCCGAAATTTGTCGCCTTGCCCCCGTGGTTCCAGTGCTGGTTCTGGACGATTTGGCCCATGCCAAACCGCTGGCACAGGCGCTGGTTGCGGGCGGTCTGCCGGCGCTGGAGGTGACATTGCGCACGGCTTGCGCGCTTGATGCCATTCGCGCGATGTCCGAAGTACCGGGCGGTGTTGTCGGTGCGGGCACGCTGTTAACACCGACGGACGTTAAGGCGGCCAAGGCGGCAGGGGCGAAGTTTGGTGTCTCGCCCGGTGCAACGCAGCGGCTTTTGGACGCCTGTGCAGAATATGACTTGCCCCTGTTGCCCGGTGCCGCGACGGCCTCTGAAGTAATGGCGCTGTTGGAAATGGGCTATACAGTGCAAAAGTTTTTCCCGGCAGAGCAAGCCGGTGGCGCTGCGTATTTGAAATCAATCGGATCGCCCATCCCACAGGTCAAGTTTTGCCCAACCGGCGGCATCAGTTTGAAAATCGCGCCAGACTATCTGGCACTGAAAAACATCCTCTGTGTGGGCGGATCTTGGGTTGCGCCAAAAGACGCCATGTTGCGCGGTGATTGGGCGGCCATCACCACCTTGGCAGCAGAGGCATGCGCCTTGCGCTAATGCTTGCCACAAGGCGGTTATCGGCCTAAAATCTCCGCAAGATTGTCAACCTCGGGTTTCGGGATTGGCATGGCGCGAAAGAGAGGGTGCCGATGACCGCTCCTGCAATTTCAACTTGCCTTTGGTTTGATGATCAGGCCGAACACGCTGCCAGACTGTATTGCAGTTTGTTTGAAGACGCTGAAATCACAGAGATTTTCTATAAGGGCGGCGATCCAAAGGCGGGGGCATTCACCGTTTCTTTCACCCTCATGGGGCAAAACTATTGGGGACTGAACGGTGGGCCGCATTATGCCCTATCCCCGGCGGTATCAATCACAGTCCATGTCGATACTCAGCCCGAGGTTGACCGCCTTTGGACTGCTTTGCTGGAAGGTGGTACTGAAAGCCGTTGCGGTTGGTTGACCGACCGCTTTGGCGTTTCTTGGCAGATTATCCCACGCGCCCTGCCCCGCCTGCTGAAATCAGACAAAACTGGCCGCGTGATGCAGGCGATGATGGGCATGGTCAAGCTGAACATCGCTCAGCTTGAAGCAGCGGCTAAAGGTTAGCAGCAAATCGCCCCGCTCGGCCACCGCGACGTTTGGGTTCGGATGGGGCAGTCAGAGCTTCTGTCAACACACCCGTCATCGGATGGTCAGGATTTGGAACGCCGTAATGGGCAAGCAGGCTGCGCAAACAGTCTTTGGTGTCGACCACCAAAGGCAAACTCAGCGCCCAGTCGATAAAGATGGATTTGCATTCGCCAAGGGTAATGCCTTCTATCGCATAACTTTCGCGGACTAAGCCTTTTGGGTCCGCAGCTTCGATCAACATTGCTTTTCTCCCCATGACGGTACCCCCTGCAAAAAGGACTCAATGATCGCGGCTGACTGGTGTGCCATATCTTCCACCGCGGCGATTAGGTCGCTTTGCGACGCCATTGCGGTTTCGCGCAATAGGAAGGCGACGCCACCTTCACCCAGATCTTCGGACTTGAGCTCACCACTCGACAACAACCGCATCGCACATTGCAAACGCCAAAACAGCCTGTAGGCGTTCAAGAGCCGCGTCTGATCTGAATCCGACACATTGGCAAGCTTTCCTGCCGATGCGATTTGCCGTTCGACTTGTCTGACCGGGCTGGCCGCGATCAAAGCGATGGTCTGGGCCATAAGTTCAATGTCCATCATTTTGCCGGCACCAAACTTTGCGTCGAACCCGCCCGTGCCCGGTTTGGCCGCAGCAAGGCGTTGGCGCATCTCGTGCACATCCTTTTTGATCTGATCACCCAAAGACTTGATCTGAAGGATTTCACGCCGAAACGCATCCAACTCTTGGGCAAGCATGGTGTCACCCGCAATAACCCTTGCCCGGGTCAAGGCCAGATGTTCCCATGTCCAAGCTTGTGTCAGTTGGTAATCCTGAAAAGCCTGAAGCGAGGTCGCAACTGGACCCTGCCTGCCTGACGGACGCAGTCGAACGTCCACTTCGTAAAGCCGCCCCTCAGCCGTTTGCGCAGAAAGAGAGGTGACCATCGCTTGGGTCAACCGGGCGTAGTAGGTTTTTGATGGCAGCGGGCGCTGACCTTTCGATGTTTCAATCCCATCCGCATCGTAGATCAAAATAAGGTCCAAATCGGACCCTGCGTTCAATCTTCCCGCCCCCAAGGACCCCATTCCCAACAAGATCGCACCCCGGCCGGGCAATGGGCCGTGTTTCCCGATGAATTCGGCGCACACCACGGGCCAGAGCGCAACCGTCACCGCTTCGGCCAAATCGGCGTATTGTTTGCCTGCCTCAAACCCGTCTATCAGGCCACGCAAATGGTGGACACCAATGCGAAAGTGCCATTCTTTGGTCCATCGGCGTGCCACATCCAATTTGCGCTCATAGTCGGGCGTCTCTGACAACGCCTTTGCAATCTCTTGCACTAGAACGGCCCGACTGGGCCAAGGTTCAAAAAAGCTGCCGCCGATCACCGCATCCAAAACGCTGGCATTACGTGACAAATACTGTGCCAATCGCGGGGCGGTTCCCGCGATATCAACGATCAAATCGACCAAGGGAGGATTTGCCTCAAACAACGAAAAGATTTGAACACCAGACGGCAGGCCTGCCAAAAACTGATCAAGCGCCGCCAGCGCCTCATCAGGGTGGGCTGCACGGCTCAAGGCGCGCAAAAGCGATGGTTGCAGTCTGCGGAACACCGATTGGGCCCGGTCAGTGCGCAAACAAGGGTAAGATGACCAGCCTTTGACGATTTGACGGGCAGCGTCCGACAGTTCCACCGCGTCATCCCTGTCTTTTGGAGCGAAAAAGCCATCGGTCAGGCGGTCAGTGCGCTGAAGACGCTCCAACAAACCACTGCGGAAATCGAGGTCAGATTGACCGCTGAATGCAGCAATGCGGGCCACACCCTCGGCAGTGGTGGGCAGATCATGGGTTTGCGCGTCGCCAACCATTTGCAACCGATGTTCCAGCTCTCGGTGTTGGATATATAACTGCGACAGCTCATCAACCACTTCAGAGGGCAGCCAACCTTGCCGCCCCAGACCTTGCAGCGCGTCGAGCGTCCCACGCGCGCGCAACGATGGATCTCGCCCGCCTGCGATCAACTGGCGGGTTTGGGTGAAAAATTCGATCTCGCGGATGCCGCCAATGCCCAGTTTCATGTTGTGGCCCTCTACAACCAACTGGCCATTTAGACCCCGATGATCGCGGATGCGCAGGCGCATATCGTGGGCATCCTGAATGGCTGCAAAATCGAGGTGTTTGCGCCAAACAAAGGGTTTGAGCGTGGCAAGGAATCGGTTTCCAGCATCGATATCCCCACCGCAAGGACGCGCTTTGATATAGGCCGCGCGTTCCCAGGTGCGGCCCTGTGCCTCATAATAGGTTTCGGCAGCAGCCATCGACAGACAAATCGGCATGACACTTGCGTCGGGGCGCAGGCGCAGATCGGTGCGAAAGACATAGCCGTCCGCAGTGATGTCCGACAAAATCGCCGTCATTCTTCGCGTGACCCGGATAAAAGAGGCGCGCGCTTCTTGCCAGTTATCCGGATAGCGATCCTGATCAAATAGGCAAATCAGGTCGATGTCAGACGAATAGTTTAACTCGCCTGCCCCCATTTTTCCCATCGCAAGGCAGACCATGCCACCCGCTGTCTGCGCGTCGTCCTCAGTTGCTCCTGGCAATTTACCGCGCCTGATCTCGTCCGCGACCAGTTGCTTCATGCACAAATCAACCGCCGCATCAGCAAAGTCGGTCAGGGCTTGGGTTACCTGCATCAGCGGCCAAATCCCACCCAAGTCACAAAGCCCGACCAGCAAGGCAACTCGGCCTTTAGCGCGGCGTAATTCTACAGCAAGGTGTTCAGTTTTCAGGTTTTTGACATCTCGCAGCAGGCTGGAAAGGGTTTCTTCAGGCGATTGGCGCAACGCGGACCGTACCCACGCCATTTCCTTTGCCAGCAAAGATTTCAGGAAAGGCGAGCAACCAGCTGCCCCTTGGATCAACCCAACGACATCTGGGCCCAAGTCCACAAAAGAGGAGGCGGCGTCAATGCCTTGGGCGCGATCAAACGGAATTGGCGCGCGACTAATGCGAGAGGAAAAAATCTGGCTCATCCGGGCAATTTGCGTCATTCGCCCGGCAAAGGTCAATTGCCGATCCGGAAAACGACGCTCAGAGAACTTGTCTCCTGTGTTCCCTTTTGTCCGTGGCTGCCAAATCAGGGAAAACGATGTTCGCTCAAAATTTCTTGTCCGAGAATAATAATGTAAATTTCCTTTACATTGCCTCTTGAAGTTTCACCGACGACCCTCCATTTCATTCAATGTGAAGAGCATTCACATAAACATTCTTTTGGGAGACCGCCGATGACCTCTTACTCTGCTACCGCCCGGACCGGCGGAATGACCAACTGGTTTAGCCGTCCAATCGCCTGGCTCGACAGCCGTGGACGGGGCGCGTGGATCGGGGCCATGGTCCTAGGATTCATATTCGTGTGGCCCGTTGGCCTTGCATTGCTGTTCTACATCACCCTGACCAACCGCTGGAGCAAGAACATGTTCGGAAACTCGTTTAACTGTGCCGCTCGCCGTCACGAAAAGTTCGCCCATTTTGCCGCAAGCTATCGCCCTTCGGGCAATTCGGCTTTTGATGCCTACAAAGTGGAAACCCTGCGTCGGCTTGAAGAAGAACAAGCAGCGTTTGAAGGCTTTTTGCAGCGCTTGCGTGAGGCCAAGGACAAGACCGAGTTTGACACCTTCATGGATGACCGTGCGAAATCGAACCGCCCGGTAGAACCGTCAGACGTTGCACGTCCCGGCGAGTATTGATCCTACGGTTTGGGGTTCGCCACAAACTTATGACTTAGGAAAAGGGCCGCGCAAACTGCGTGGCCCTAAATCCATTTGATCACAGCATCGCATGGTGATGGATTCGGGCGCGAAAACCTTCGTGCTTGGCGGCAGAGCAAAGGCTTGCTACCATCCTGTGATATCAACCCTTGAATGAGCGACATGCGCCATACTCTGCCAATCGCCCCGCAGTTTTACGTGACCGCTCCACAGCCTTGCCCCTATCTCGATGGGCGCACGGAACGAAAGCTGTTCACGTCGTTGCAGGGGGAGAATTCCCAAAGGCTGAATGACGCCTTGTCAAAACAAGGATTTCGTCGCAGCCAGAACGTCTTGTACCGCCCCACTTGCGCAGATTGTACCGCATGTCTTTCCGCGCGGATCAGAGTGGCGGATTTTGAACCCAGCCGAACCCAGCGCAAGATCCTAAAAGCAAGCGCTCATTTGCGACGCAACGCAACTTCCCCTTGGGCGACCGAGGATCAATTCAGCCTGTTTCGGCGCTACCTAGATGCACGGCACGCTGATGGCGGGATGGCGGATATGGATGTGTTTGAATTTGCCGCTATGATCGAAGAGACGCCCATCAAGAGCCGCGTGATCGAATACAGCCGCCCCGGTCAAACCATCGAAAAATCGTCACGCGGGCGGATTCTGACTGCGGTCAGTTTGACCGATGTTTTTGATGACGGTCTGTCCATGGTCTATAGCTTTTATGACCCCGACTTTGCGTCCCTTTCTCTGGGGACTTTTATCATTCTGGATCACATCGACATCGCGCGCGAGGCTGGCCTTTCCTATGTCTACTTAGGCTACTGGGTGCCCGGAAGCCGCAAAATGGGCTATAAGGCCAATTTCTCAGCTGTCGAAATTTACAAGAATGGCGCGTGGCAAGATCTTGGTAATCCGCAGGATCATTTGGGCGAACGCGGACCTTTATCGGTAGACCCTATTTCCGAACAAGTCGCCAAAATTGCGTTGCCGCAAACCGGTTCGTTCCCTTAATGCCACGCCAGATCCTGACCAGCGTCGCGCTGCTTGTGCCAGACTACGACAGCGCCATTGCGTTTTTCTGCGATGTTCTTGGGTTCACCCTGACCGCCGACATCGACCAAGGCACCAAGCGTTGGGTGACCGTCGAACCCAGTGGTGGTGGAGTTAGCCTAGTGCTCGCACGCGCTGTGGGTGCGCGCCAGATTGCCGCGATCGGTGATCAGGCGGGCGGCCGTGTTTGGCTATTCTTGCAGACTGATAACTTTGATCGCGATTTTACCAAGATGAGAGCAGCAGGCTTGGTGTTCGAAGAGATCCCACGCGATGAACCCTACGGCAAAGTCGCAGTGTGGCGTGATCCTTGGGGCAATCGCTGGGATTTGATTGAACCAAACTTGGTCTGAAGTCGCGCAGCTTTCTAGATGGGTCACTGATGTGACCAAGCGCACAAATCTGGTCCAAAGCAATCTGCTCAGCCGAA
>JAAFIJ010000039.1:7039-13467 GCA_013298675.1 Rhodobacterales bacterium
CCGAAAGTTGCGCCATAGATTGTCTTTCTGAAACTTAAGTTCAAAATATCCAACCTGAGCGACATATTAAATGCGTTTTTGCGGTTGACGCACCATAAGACCCGCCATAGTGTCCGCTCAAAGGTCAAAGAGGGTAACTATGTTTAGTCTTGTCGTCCTAATTCGAAAAAAGCGCATGGGCCGGTAACGGTTAAACCATCAAGGTTCCCATGCGCCCCCGAGAAACCATCGGGGGCTTTTTGTTGCCATAAGGGTCTTGCCATAAGCGGGCCAAAACCAAGGAAGTAGACCAATGACACGTCAAATGACCGGTGCAAAGATGGTGGTACAAGCCCTGAAGGATCAGGGTGTTGATGTGGTCTTTGGCTATCCGGGCGGAGCCGTCTTGCCGATCTATGACGAGATTTTCCAGCAAAACGACATCCGTCATATTCTGGTGCGTCACGAGCAAGGTGCGATCCATATGGCCGAAGGTTATGCGCGCTCTACCGGCAAAGTTGGTGTGGCGCTGGTGACATCTGGTCCGGGGGCGACCAATGCGGTGACGGGCTTGACAGATGCGCTGCTGGACAGCATTCCGATCGTCGTGGTGACGGGCTTGACCGATGCGCTGCTGGACAGCATTCCGATCGTCGTGTTGTCGGGCCAGGTTCCGACGTTCATGATTGGCACGGACGGTTTCCAAGAAGCTGATACTGTGGGGATCACGCGGCCCTGCACCAAACACAATTGGCTGGTCAAAGACACCGCCAAACTGTCGGGCACGATTCATGAGGCGTTTCATGTTGCGAAATCGGGCCGTCCGGGTCCGGTGTTGGTCGATATTCCAAAGGACGTGCAATTTGCGCAGGCAGATTATGTACCGATGGAAGGCGCACGCACCGCCCATTACCAGCCGCGTCTGAAAGGCGACAACGATCAGATTTTGCGCATGGTTGAATTGATGGAAACCGCGGAACGCCCGCTGTTTTATACCGGCGGCGGTGTGATTAATTCGGGACCAAAGGCCAGTACATTGCTGCGTGAATTTGTGGCGGCAACTGGTTTTCCGATCACCTCGACCTTGATGGGTCTTGGTGCCTACCCTGCGTCTGGGTCGGCTTGGTTGGGCATGTTGGGGATGCATGGGCTTTATGAGGCCAATCTGGCGATGCATGGCTGCGACGTGATGATCAATGTCGGCGCGCGATTTGACGACCGCATCACAGGTCGGATCAAGGATTTCAGCCCGCACTCCAAGAAGATTCACATTGATATTGACGCGTCCTCGATCAACAAGGTCATCCGGGTGGAGGTGCCGATCCTGGGGGATGTGGCGCATGTTCTGGACGCCGCGCTGAACCTGTGGAAATCGCGCGGCAGCAAAGTCAACACAGCCGGCTTGGCAAATTGGTGGGCGCAAATCACCGAATGGCGCGCGGTGAAATGTCTGAGCTACAAGCCAAGCAATACCGTGATCAAGCCGCAATATGCGTTAGAGCGGCTCGAAGCACTGACCAAAGGCATGGACCGATACATCACAACTGAAGTGGGTCAGCACCAGATGTGGGCGGCGCAATACCTTGGGTTTGAAGCACCCAACCGTTGGATGACCAGCGGCGGCTTGGGGACAATGGGATACGGATTGCCCGCCTCTATTGGCGTTCAGATCGCCCATCCCGACGCGTTGGTGATCAACGTCGCGGGTGAAGCGTCGTGGTTGATGAACATGCAAGAAATGGGTACCGCGATGCAGTTTCGTGCGCCCGTCAAGCAGTTCATCCTGAACAATGAGCGTTTGGGAATGGTGCGGCAATGGCAAGAACTGCTGCACGGTGAGCGCTATTCGCAAAGCTGGTCAGAGAGCTTGCCAGATTTCGTCAAGCTGGCCGAAGCGTTTGGCTGCAAAGGCATTCGGGTTACAGACCCAAAGGATCTGGATGACGCGATCATGGAGATGATCCGCTATGATGGACCGTTCATTTTTGATTGTCGGGTGGAAAAGCACGAAAACTGCTTCCCGATGATCCCAAGTGGTAAACCGCATAACGAAATGTTGCTGGGCGACGCGGATACACAGGGCGTCATCAAGGCCGCGGGCGCGGTGTTGGTGTAAACAAGACGGGGGCTCTGCCCCCCTCTTTGAGTAACAAGACGGGGGCTCTGCCCCCGGGTCCCCCGGGATATTTTAGAACAGATGAAAGTGAGAACAACGATGTCTCCGCTGAATATCAAGAAAGGCTCTTCAAGCCATTCGGCCTATGAGTTGCGCGACCCGAATGGGGTTTTGATAGAGAGCCATACCTTGGCCATTCTGGTCGACAATGAGAGCGGCGTCCTGGCCAGGGTGATTGGATTGTTTTCAGGCCGTGGGTACAACATTGAAAGTTTGACCGTGGCGGAAGTTGATCACGCCCGCCATATGAGCCGCATCACCGTCGTGACAACTGGAACCCCCGGAGTGATCGAGCAGATCAAGGCGCAATTGGCACGGATTGTGCCGGTGCATGAGGTGCATGACCTGACTGTTGAAGGTCCTTCGGTTCAGCGCGAACTGGCGTTGGTCAAGGTTGCAGGCAAGGGTGAGGCGCGGATTGAAGCGCTGCGGCTGGCAGAAATTTTCCGCGCAAATGTGGTCGACAGCACGTTGCAATCCTTTGTGTTTGAAATGACCGGCACATCGGAGAAGATCGATGCGTTTGCCGACCTTATGCGGCCATTGGGCTTGGTGGAAATCGCGCGGACAGGGGTAGCTGCGCTGTCGCGCGGCGCGTAAGGTCCATTCTGGGGGCAAGGTTGCTGCGACATGATCGCACGCGCCATTTCTAATGGCGCGGGTTCGGCCTATGGTGGCCTACGAGCTTGGAGGCGATGATGATTGTAGAACTTGGGCATTTCGCGTTGATCTTGGCCTTTGCGGTTGCGATAATTCAGTCAGTTGTACCTCTTTGGGGGGCATACAGCCGCGATGGGCGAATGATGGCGCTGGCAGGGCCTACAGCGGTTTTGCAATTTGGGTTGATTGCTGTCGCTTTTGCTGCATTGACCAATGCTTTTGTGACGTCTGATTTTTCACTGCTTTTGGTGGTATCAAACTCTCACACGGCCAAACCCATGCTTTACAAAGTTGCGGGCGTTTGGGGAAACCATGAAGGTTCCCTGCTGTTATGGGTTTTGGCGCTGTCGCTGTTTGGTGCCTGTGCTGCGGTGTTTGGTGGGAACCTGCCTGCATCTTTGCGCGCGCGGGTGATCGCGGTGCAAGGTATGATTGGTGTGGCGTTTTTGGCGTTCATGCTGTTCACCTCAAATCCGTTTTTGCGGCTGGCTGCACCGCCGATGAACGGACAAGACTTGAACCCGCTGTTACAAGACCCGGGGCTCGCGTTTCATCCGCCATTTTTATACCTTGGCTACGTTGGGCTTTCGATGTCGTTCTCTTTTGCCGTGGCTGCGTTGATGGAAGGCAAAGTCGATGCGGCATGGGCACGCTGGGTCAGACCTTGGTCATTGGCTGCGTGGATATTCCTGACCATCGGCATCACCCTTGGGTCTTGGTGGGCGTATTATGAATTAGGTTGGGGCGGGTTCTGGTTTTGGGATCCGGTTGAAAACGCGTCCTTTATGCCATGGCTTTTGGCGGCCGCCCTGTTGCATTCCGCGATCGTGGTGGAAAAGCGCGAAAGCCTGAAGGCCTGGACGGTTTTGCTGGCCATTCTCGCCTTTGGGTTTTCGTTGATCGGCACGTTTATCGTGCGCTCTGGAGTGATCACCTCTGTTCATTCCTTCGCCAATGACCCTGAGCGCGGGGTGTTCATTCTGATGATCCTTGCAGTGTTCATCGGGGGGGCCTTGATGTTGTTTGCCGCGCGTGCGTCTGTGCTTGAGGCGAAGGGTATCTTTTCGATGGTCAGCCGCGAAAGTGCGTTGGTGGCGAACAATTTGTTGCTGGCAGTTGCGGCCTTTGTGGTTTTCATCGGGACCATTTGGCCTTTGGTGGCAGAGTTGATCTGGGGGCGCAGTCTGTCGGTTGGCGCGCCGTTCTTTGATGCGGCGTTCACGCCGTTCATGGTGCTTCTTGCGATCATTTTGCCCATTGGGGCGATGATGCCATGGAAACGCGCCGAAATCGGTCGCACGTTGCGGCAGTTGCGCGGGGCTTTGGCGCTGGCGCTGGCGGCGGTTTTGCTGGGCTATGCCGTGCAATCTGGCAAGTCGGCGCTGGGGCCGATTGGGCTTGGATTGGGAGTATGGGTTGTTTCGGGAGCGCTAAGCGATCTTTGGGCGCGCATGGGCAAGGGTACTATCCCCACCCGGTTTGCCCGCTTCTCGCGCCTGCCCCGTGCTGATTGGGGCAAGGTTACCGCCCACTCGGGCATGGGGATCACGGTATTTGCGGTTGCTGCGATGACGGCATGGGCCACCGAGGATATCCGTGTGGTCAAGATCGGCGAAAGTTTTGCACTGGGGGCATACAATATCACCTTGGTGAAGGTCAGTGACGTTGCTGGCCCTAACTATACCTCGACAATGGCGGAAATGCGGGTGGTACGCGACGGGGTCGATGTGGTCACGCTTTATCCTGAAAAGCGGTTTTACCCCGTAGCAGCGATGCCAACGACAGAGGCGTCAATAGATTACGGCATCTGGCGCGACCTTTATCTGGTGATTGGTGATGCGCAGGCAGATGGCGGCTACGCTGTGCGCAGCTATATCAAACCCTTTGCCAATTGGTTGTGGGGTGGTGCAATGATCATGGCGTTGGGTGGGTTGTTAAGCCTGACTGATCGGCGATTTCGCATTGCAGCCGGGGCGCGACGCTCTGTCCCTGCCCCACAGCCGGCGGAGTAATCGATGCGTTGGATAATCTGTGCCCTGATGCTGTTTGCAGCGCCCGCCTTTGCTGTCTTGCCAGACGAAATTATGGCAGATCCAGCGTTAGAGGCACGGGCGCGCGCAATTTCACAAGACCTGCGCTGTCCGGTTTGCCAAGGCGAGAATATCGATGATTCCAGTGCACCGATTAGCCGCGACCTACGCCTTGCGGTGAGAGAGCGGTTGCTTGCGGGCGACAGCGACGATCAGGTGTTCGACTATGTTGTTGCCAGATTTGGCGAATTTGTGCTGTTCAAGCCGCGCGCCCAAGGGTCAACTCTCTTGCTGTGGTTGGCAGGGCCGTTGATGCTGCTTGGCGGAGCGGCGATTGCAGTGATGGCATCGCGGCGCAGGGCAACCGTGCAGACAGAGGCCGACAGTCTGTCAGATGCTGACAAAGTGCGGCTGGCAGATCTGTTGAAAAAGTGACCCTGCCCCAAACGTGACGCGGGGTTTGGGGTTTGCAGGCCGTGAAATCCCGATATTGTTTCGCAAGGTTTCCAAGCAGGTCAGCGCATGAGCTATCATACCATCACCACAGATTTGTCCGAAGGCATTGCGACAATCACGCTGGCACGTCCGCAAGTCATGAACGCGCTGTCCAAGCAAATGCGCCTTGAGATGTTGGATGCCTTGGACCAAGCCGCCGCGACAGCGCGGGTGATCGTGATCACCGGGTCAGGGCGTGCCTTTTGCTCGGGTCAGGATCTGATGGATGCGGGCAGCCTTGCCAGTCTCGATCTTGAGCGGACGCTGAACGACGAATATGTGCCTTTGATTACGGCAATTACAAACTGCCCGGTTCCGACCATTGCGGCGGTCAATGGGGCGGCGGCGGGTGCAGGGGCCAACCTTGCTTTGGCTGCAGATGTGGTCATTGCCACCCAAAGCGCCAGTTTCATTCAGGCGTTTACTCGGATTGGTTTGGTGCCGGATGCAGGCGGCAGCTATTGGCTGCCGCGCCAGATCGGCATCGCGCGCGCTATGGGGGCGATGCTTTTTGCCGATAAAATCACCGCAGACCAAGCAGCGGCTTGGGGAATGATTTACGAATCCATCCCCGATGACGCGTTTGCCGGCCATGTTCGCGCGCGCGCGTCGCATCTGGCAAACGGACCGACCATGGCTTACCGCGGCGTCAAGGAAATGCTGCGCGCCAGTCCAGGCAATGATTTGATGACCCAATTGTCGCTGGAGGCGCATTTGCAAGGCAAGTGTGGCGCCTCGGAAGATTTCCGTGAAGGCGTTGCGGCCTTTTTGGAAAAGCGGATTGCAGGGTTCAAGGGCCGCTAGGTTTAACGTTTTCCAGCCTTGCGAGAAGACAGCAAAAGGTTGGTTTCTGATGTCATTACCCCGTCAATGCTGCGGATGCGGTGGATCACTTCATCCAGTTCCAGCAAAGTTTGCGTCGACAGTTCTGCAATCAAATCCCATTTCCCATTGGTTGAATGCACCGCCATCACCGCCGGTATTCCTGACAGGCGCGCCATGACTTTTTCACCGCCCCGCCCTTCAATTCCGATCATCATCAATCCGCGCACAGGTGCAGACGTGACATCGCTGCGCGTCAAGACTGT
>JAAFIJ010000004.1 GCA_013298675.1 Rhodobacterales bacterium
GTAGGCGCGGAATTCACCAAAGTACTTGGTGATCGCTGCCGTCAAAGTGGTCTTGCCGTGGTCAACGTGGCCAATCGTGCCGATGTTAACGTGCGGTTTATTCCGTTCAAACTTTGCCTTTGCCATGATGGCCTCCTAATTAGATCGGGTGTGGTGGGGAAAACCCACCCTACGGGATGGTAGGGCGGAGCCAGGCTCCGCCACACCGGTTAAGCGTATTTCTTCTGGATCTCGTCCGAGATGTTCTGCGGAACGGCATCATAGTGATCGAAGGACATCGCGAAGGTTGCACGACCAGAGGTCATGGAACGCAGCGTGTTGATGTAACCGAACATGTTCGCCAATGGCACCATCGCGGCAATGACGTTCGCGTTGCCGCGGCTGTCCTGGCCGTTGATCATGCCCCGACGCGAGGTCAAGTCGCCGATGACGCCGCCGGTGTATTCTTCCGGGGTGACGACTTCGACTTTCATGATTGGTTCCAGCAGTTTCGCGCCGGCTTTCTTGAGGCCCTCGCGCATTGCAGCACGAGCGGCGATTTCGAAAGCGAGCACCGAGGAGTCAACGTCGTGGTAGGCGCCGTCAATCAGCGCCACTTTGAAGTCGATCACCGGGAAGCCTGCGAGCGGGCCCGAATCCATCACGGATTTGATGCCTTTTTCGACGCCGGGGATGTATTCCTTCGGCACCGAACCACCAACAACCTTTGCCTCGAACGAATAGCCTTCGCCCGGCTCGGTTGGCGAGATCACCAACTTGACGCGCGCGAACTGGCCGGTACCACCGGTTTGTTTCTTGTGCGTGTAGTCGATCTCATGCTCACGCGAGATGGTCTCGCGGTAAGCCACCTGAGGAGCACCGATATTCGCCTCAACTTTGAATTCGCGACGCATACGGTCAACGAGGATGTCGAGGTGAAGTTCGCCCATGCCCTTCATGATGGTCTGGCCTGATTCCAGGTCAGTTTCCACACGGAAGGATGGATCTTCGGCAGCCAGACGAGCAAGCGCGATGCCCATCTTTTCCTGGTCAGCTTTGGTCTTTGGTTCAACCGCGATCTCGATAACCGGAACCGGGAAGGTCATGGTTTCCAAAACAACCGGGTGAGCCGGATCACAAAGCGTGTCACCAGTGGTGGTCTCTTTCAAGCCGCCAAGCGCGATGATGTCACCAGCAAATGCTTCGGCGATTTCTTCGCGGTCGATGGCATGCATCATCATCATACGGCCAACGCGCTCTTTACGCTCTTTGGTCGCGTTCATCATCGCGTCGCCCTTGGACAAAGTACCCGAGTAGATGCGGGTAAAGGTCAAGGAACCCACGAAGGGGTCGTTCATGATCTTGAACGCCAGCGCCGAGAAGGGCTGCTCGTCAGAAGCTGAACGGGCAATGTTACGTGTTTCAGTCTCGTCACCGGGTTTGAAGCCCATGTAAGGAGGCACGTCCAAAGGTGTTGGCAGATAGTCGATCACAGCGTTGAGCAGAGGCTGAACGCCTTTGTTCTTGAACGCCGAACCAGCCATAACCGGAATGAACTCGATCGCCAACGTGCCCTTACGGATCAACGCACGAAGCGTATCAACGTCAGGCTCGTTACCTTCAAGGTAGGCTTCCATCGCTGCGTCATCTTGACCGACAGCGTTTTCCAGCAGGTTCAGACGCCATTCGTCTGCTTCTGCCTTCAACGATGCGCGGATCGGTTGACGCACCCAGGATGCACCCAGATCTTCGCCCTCATAGACCCATTCTTCCATGGTCACGAGATCGATGATGCCTTCCAGCTTGTCTTCCGCACCAATCGGCAAGCAGATTGGCATGGCGTTCGCGCCGGTCCGGTCTTTGATCATCTTGACGCAGTTGAAGAAGTCAGCGCCGGTCTTGTCCATTTTGTTAACGAACACGATCCGCGGAACCTTGTACCGGTCAGCTTGGCGCCAAACGGTTTCGGTCTGCGGTTCAACACCTGCGTTGCCGTCCAAAAGAACGACCGCGCCATCAAGAACAGCCAACGAACGCTCAACTTCAATGGTGAAGTCAACGTGTCCGGGGGTGTCGATGATGTTGAACCGGTACTTGTCAGCACGAGCGTGCTCTAGGCCCGGATCAATTGTGCGTTCCCAGAAGGTGGTGGTGGCAGCAGAAGTGATCGTGATGCCACGCTCTTGCTCTTGCTCCATCCAGTCCATGGTGGCCGCGCCATCATGGACTTCGCCGATTTTGTGCGACTTGCCTGTGTAGTACAGGATCCGCTCGGTCGTCGTGGTTTTACCCGCGTCGATATGGGCAATGATGCCAAAGTTCCGGTAGCGGGTCAGGGGGTATTCGCGACCCATAATAACCCCTTACCAGCGGTAGTGGCTGAATGCTTTGTTTGCATCGGCCATTTTGTGGGTGTCTTCGCGCTTTTTAACAGCCGTACCACGGTTGTTGACAGCATCCGAAAGCTCGGCTGCAAGGCGCTCTTCCATGGTGTTTTCGTTGCGCTTGCGTGCAGCGATGATCAACCAACGAATGGCAAGTGCCTCACGACGTTCGGTACGAACTTCGACAGGAACCTGGTAGGTTGCACCACCGACGCGGCGCGAACGCACTTCGACGGATGGCTTTACGTTTTCCAGCGCTTCATGGAAGCACTCGATTGGCGCGCGCTTCAGACGGGTTTGAACCCGCTCAAGTGCACCGTAAACAATGCCTTCTGCGACCGACTTTTTGCCGTCGAGCATCAGGTTGTTCATGAATTTGGTCAAAACCTTATCGCCATACTTGGCATCAGGCAGAATCTCGCGTTTTTCAGCGGCGTGACGACGTGACATGTTCTATTTCCTCACTTCGGACGCTTCGCGCCGTACTTCGAACGACGCTGACGACGGTCTTTAACGCCCTGGGTATCCAGAACGCCGCGAAGGATGTGATAACGCACACCCGGCAAGTCTTTGATACGACCGCCGCGGATCAGAACCACAGAGTGCTCCTGAAGGTTGTGCTTTTCACCGGGGATGTAACAAATCACTTCAAAGGAGTTGGTCAGACGCACTTTTGCGACTTTCCGCATAGCCGAGTTCGGCTTCTTTGGGGTGGTTGTGTAAACGCGGGTGCAAACACCGCGCTTCTGTGGGCACGATTCCAAGTGCTGCGACTTGGACCTACGTACATTTGGCTCCCGCGGTTTGCGGATGAGCTGTTGGATTGTTGGCATTCACGTTCCTCGTGTTGCCCCTGCTTTACACAAGGGGCTGTCAATACTCGTGCCGAAACCTCGACACACTGCTTCTCGACGGCATTTTGCGCAGATCGCAAAACACAAGCACCGCAATCGTTCCCGTTTGGGGAACGAAACGGTGGAATTTCAGAGGATCGGGGTCTTGCAACCCGGATCATGACCACATCAAGTTTTCGTTCAGAACACGCCAGAGAATCCCCTTAAAGAATCCCCGGTCGCGCATTGATTGGCGGCAAATACGCGGGTTGGCTTGGGTTGTCAACGGGGCTTGCTGCCACCAAACCGTTGCAGAACCGGGCTACAATCAGGGTCAAAAGCACCGCCATAATTGTGTCTGACAAAAAGTGCCCACCCGCAGATATGTGCTGAAAGGCTGATAGGAATGGCAGCATCCAGGCGAACACATGGCCAGACCGATAGGCACGCAGACCAATACGGCCTTTGCTTGCGGCAAGCAACATGATCAACGCCAAAGTCAACGCCGTGACTGCACTGACCTCACCCGACACAAAGCTACAATTTGCCGCACATTGATCTGCCAACTGGTGCGGCGGGCTGAATATCGCGTTGCCGGCAAATTCCGCGGCATCGCGCGGCCGCGCCCTGCCCCAATGTGCCTTTAGTCCAAGGTTCACCAGCAGCGCTGGTCCCAGCACAAAAGTCAAAATGATGGCCGCCCAATCCTTGCGCGGCAGTCCAAATGCAAGGGCAGGAACCCTAGCCCCAGCGCAAAGGACGAAAATCCCCACAAGCAGCGGCAAAAATGGTGTCCATCGCAGCACCCATCGCAAGGCGTTGTTCAGCGGGTTCGTTTCCAATGGAAAGCCCGCTCCATCGAAGAACACCTTCGCTGTGGCCATGTCCAGCTGCGGCCAGATTCCGAACGGCAGTGTCACCATTGCTGATGCCCCGATCACAACAAATGTTTGCTTCGTATCGCCTCGGGTCGTGATGGCGCGTAAGTGCGCGGTGTCAAAAACGCAACGATGGATAGGGTGCATTTTGCCGTTGAGCGAAGCTCAGGCTTTCAGGTGGCCCCGTGGGATCCGCGTGCAGCTTTGATCATTCTTGATGTCAGTTTTGTGTAGTTTGGACCGACTAGCGGGATCTTTCGGTCCAAAGGCTGTAAATTCCAGTTACAACCACAATCGCCGATCCGATAAGTGTCCAGCTGTCGGGAAAGGTGCCATAGAGAACGAGGCCAAACACAATGGCCCATAACAGCGATGTGTAGCGGAAGGGGGCGACAAAGCTGACATCGCCCACGCGCATCACCATGACCGCAAACATATAGCCCGCAATCAGCGCAATAGATGCCGCAAAAACAAGTGCAAATTGGGTCAGCGTCATGGGCGGCCAACCCTGAAATGCGGTCACAACAAAGCCCATGGCCGTGACGCCGATCGATGCCCATAGGGCAACCGTCACAGAAAGGATGTCTGCCGAAAACTTACGTGTCGACAGGTCGCGCAGGACAATGAAAGCCACAGAGGCAAGTCCCATCAGTGACCAGCGGTTAAAGCTGTCAGCGCCGGGTTGGATGATCAACATGACCCCCACAAAACCAATCAAAACCGCCAAAAGCCTGCGCCCGCCGACCCTTTCACCCAAGAACACCGCCGCAAAAAGGGTTACAGCCAAGGGCAGGCATTGCATGATTGCTGACAGGTTGGCCAAGGGCATATGCATCAACGCCAGCAGAAACAACGCGGTGGAAGCGATTTCAGCAAAGGTCCTTAGGGCCAAGATGCGTCGCGCGCTTGGGTTGGGCCACAACGTTATAGACCCATGCATCAGGCGCGCGATCATCAACAGGGCCACGGTGGTCAGCATGCCGCGCACCGCGATCGCCTGAAACAGCGGCATTGTTTTCGTGACGGACTGAATAAAGGTGTCATTGACCGTGAATGCGAGCATCGACGCATTCATATAGAGCACACCGCGAACGTTATCAGAAAGGGCCATCAGGAATTTCTCAATGCTGCAAGCGCGCGTGAAAACCCTGCGAAATTGATCGCAAATCGGTCGCGCAGGATCAACGCGACATCGGCATCAGGCAGGTCATACGCCGCGTCGCTGGGGGAAATGGCGCTGTCATTGGTGTCATGGGCGCCGCGAACAAACATGATCTCGTCTTGCATGACGATGCTCGTCATCTCTCGCCACAGAATATGATGGCGAAAATCCAAGATGAACTTTTCGGTATCTGCCGGGGTGATCACAGCCAAGGCAGGCGTCCAATAGCGTGTGATGACTGGCTCGACCATCAGGCCGGCGGCGGCATTGCGCAACACAATTCCGCGCGCATAGTCGATGGCCATCATTCCGTCGCGTTGAAACTGCGGCAACAAGCGGTCCACGTCTGCGCGCAGGCGTTCGACGAAATTGACCGCCACCGCGTCGTCATCGTCCAGCCGAAACTGGGCGACTGCCACAGCGGACGGATCAATGTGCTTGGCCATCGCCTTGGCGCAGACCACCCGGTGTTTCCACGGCGGGGCGAACTCGATCACGATCTGAGGCGTGTCTTGGACCAGTCCATGCAGTTGTTCCAGCCAAATTTCGGGAAGATCGTTGCCCACCAGAACGATCAAACGAAAGTTCGGGTCCGTCTGGGCGCGAATGCCGGGCAAGAAGACATGCTCAAACCACATGAACCGCGTGTGCAGGCGTTTGGGGTCATACAGCATCGCGCGACGCGCCTCTATGCTGTCATGCGTGACCTGAAATGCACCAAAGCTGGGCACGGAAAAGCGGCACAATCCCAAGATTTGAATGGCGTCATCGGTGCCGTGTTGTTTCAAAATGGGCGGCCCTTGGGCAATATGCGTTTTCCACACCAAACCATAAAAAAAGGCCACGCAACAGGTGTTGCGTGGCCTAAATGTTCAGTCTTCGCGATTAGATGTCGCGGCTTTCGTCGATGTCCTTAAAGACACTCGCTGCGTCTTGGCGTTGCTCGGTTGGCGACGGTGCTGCCAAGGCGGCTGCAACTTCGGCTTCACCACGACGGGCTTCGACCACGTTCAAGTCACGATCAGAGGCGATCTTTTTGACACGGCTTGTGGCACCACCGGTACCGGCCGGGATCAGACGACCCACGATGACGTTCTCTTTCAGACCGACCAGTTTGTCACGCTTGCCCTGAACCGAAGCTTCGGTCAGCACGCGCGTTGTTTCCTGGAACGATGCCGCCGAGATGAAGCTGCGGGTTTGCAGCGACGCCTTGGTGATCCCCAGCAAGATCGGCTCTGCCGTGGCCTGACGCATCCCAAAGGAATGTGCTTTGGCGTTGGCTTCGTCCAATTCAAACTTGTCGACGTTTTCGCCCTTGAGCAGGGTTGTCTCGCCGGAATCCAAGATCTCAAACTTTTGCAACATCTGGCGAACGATCACTTCGATGTGCTTGTCGTTGATCTTCACGCCCTGCAGACGGTAAACATCCTGCACTTCGTCGATCATATAGTTCGCAAGCGCCTCGACACCCAAGATCCGCAAGATATCGTGCGGCGCTGGGTTGCCGTCCATGATGTAATCGCCCTTCTGGACAAAATCACCCTCCTGAACCGGAATGTGCTTGCCCTTGGGGATCATGTATTCGACCGCCTGAAGCGTCTCATCAACAGGTTCTACCGTGATGCGGCGCTTGTTTTTATAGTCTTTGCCAAAGCGAACGTAGCCGTCCATTTCCGCGATGATCGCGTGGTCTTTCGGACGACGGGCCTCAAACAATTCGGCCACACGAGGAAGACCCCCGGTGATGTCCTTGGTCTTGGCACCTTCGCGTGGAATACGGGCCACAACGTCGCCTGGGCGAATGTCTTGGCCGTCTTCCACCGAAAGAATAGCGTCCACCGACATCGAATACGAAATCGGGCTGCCGTTGTCGCCGCGCACCGGATCGCCGGTGGTTGGGTCCATAACGATGACTTCAGGCTTTAGATCGTTGCCTTTTGGCGCAGAGCGCCAATCGGACACGATTTTCTGGGTCATACCTGTCGCATCATCGGTATCTTCACGAACCGAAATGCCCGAGATCAGATCCTTGAACCGTGCAACCCCTGCCTTTTCGGCAATGATTGGCAAGGTATAGGGGTCCCATTCGAACAGTTTCATGCCGCGCTTGACTGCCACGCCGTCTTTGACGTGGATCTTGGCACCATAGCTGATCTTGTGAACCGCACGCTCTTGTGCCGCATCATCAATGATCGCCATCGACATGTTACGACCGACCACGATTTGCTCGCCGTTGACGTTGGTCAACAGGTTGGCATTGCGGAACTCGATCTTGCCCTCTTGGCTTGCTTCGAGGAAGGACTGCTGTCCGCCCTGTGCCACGCCGCCGATGTGGAAGGTCCGCATCGTCAACTGTGTACCCGGTTCACCGATCGACTGTGCAGCGATGATGCCGACAGCTTCGCCGATGTTCACCAGCGTACCGCGCGCAAGGTCACGACCGTAGCAGGCGACGCAAACGCCCTCTTCGGCCTGACAGGTCAGCGGGCTGCGGATACGTGCCGAGGCGATTGCATTCACGCTGACCAGATCGGCCTTACGCTCGTCAATCACTTCACCACGTGCCACGATTACTTCGCCCGTTGCCGGAACGATGATGTCATCAGCGGCAACACGGCCAAGCACACGCTCTGCCAAGGTTTGCACCACTTCACCATCATTAACGGCGGCCACAGCGGTAATTGCCTGATCCGTCCCGCAATCAAGCGAGCGAACGATGCAATCTTGGGCCACGTCAACCAAACGACGGGTCAGGTAACCCGAGTTTGCAGTCTTCAACGCGGTATCCGCGAGACCCTTACGGGCACCGTGGGTCGAGTTAAAGTATTCAAGAACCGTCAGGCCCTCTTTAAAGTTAGAGATGATCGGCGTCTCGATGATTTCACCCGACGGCTTGGCCATAAGACCGCGCATACCGCCCAGCTGTTTCATCTGCGTAACCGAGCCACGCGCACCGGAGTGCGACATCATGTAAACCGAGTTTGGTTCCATCTCGGCACCATTTGCGTCGGTTTTCACCGCAGAAATGGTGGTCATCATCGCTTCGGTGACCTTGTCGTTGCACTTGGACCATGCATCGATGACCTTGTTGTACTTTTCGCCCTGAGTGATCAGACCGTCCATGTACTGTTGTTCAAAGTCTTTCACCTGATCGCGCACTTCGTTGACGATCGTCCACTTGGTGTCAGGGATCAGCATGTCGTCCTTACCGAACGAAATACCGGCCTTGAACGCCTCACGGAAGCCCAGACCCATGATCTGGTCACAGAAGATCACCGACTCTTTCTGACCGCAATAACGGTAGACTGTGTCGATGACGGTTTGCACGTCTTTCTTGCGTAGCAGACGGTTGACCAGATCAAACGGTGCTTTGGCGTTCAGCGGCAGCAGGTTGCCCAAACGCAGGCGGCCAGCGGTCGTGTCGAAACGCTTCCAGATGATGTTGCCTTCTTCGTCAACCTGACGGATGCGGGCCTTGATCTTGGCGTGCAGGTGCAAGGCACCGGCGGCCATTGCATGCTCTACTTCGTCCATGTCAGCAAAAGCCATGCCTTCGCCGGTCATGCCTTTGCGTTCCATGGTCGTGTAGTACAGACCCAGAACCATGTCCTGCGACGGAACAATGATCGGTGCGCCGTTTGCAGGCGAAAGAACGTTGTTGGTCGACATCATCAAAACGCGGGCTTCAAGCTGCGCTTCCAATGACAATGGGACGTGCACGGCCATCTGGTCACCGTCGAAGTCAGCGTTAAACGCCGAACAAACAAGCGGGTGCAGCTGGATCGCTTTGCCTTCGATTAGGATCGGTTCAAACGCCTGGATGCCCAAACGGTGAAGCGTTGGCGCACGGTTCAACAGAACCGGGTGTTCGCGGATGACTTCGTCAAGGATGTCCCAAACTTCTGGACGCTCTTTTTCAACCAGCTTTTTCGCCTGCTTCACAGTGGAAGACAGACCTTTGGCCTCCAGACGCGAGTAGATGAACGGCTTGAACAGTTCCAAGGCCATCTTTTTCGGCAGACCGCACTGGTGCAGTTTCAATTCTGGGCCAGTCACAATAACCGAACGACCCGAGAAGTCGACGCGCTTGCCGAGCAAGTTCTGACGGAAGCGGCCCTGCTTGCCCTTCAGCATGTCGCTGAGGGATTTCAAAGGACGCTTGTTGGTACCGGTGATGACGCGGCCACGACGGCCGTTGTCAAACAGGGCGTCCACAGCTTCTTGCAACATACGCTTTTCGTTACGCACGATGATGTCGGGCGCACGCAACTCGATCAGGCGCTTCAAACGGTTGTTCCGGTTGATGACGCGGCGATAAAGGTCGTTCAGATCGGAAGTCGCGAAACGGCCACCATCCAAAGGCACCAGCGGGCGCAATTCTGGCGGAATGACCGGAAGAACGGTCAGAACCATCCATTCAGGACGGTTGCCAGATTCAAGGAACGATTCCACGATCTTCAAACGCTTGATGATCTTTTTTGGCTTCAATTCGCCTGTCGCCACCTTCAGATCAGCGCGAAGCTGTTCTGCGGTGCTGTCCAGATCAATCGCCGCCAGCATTTCGCGGATCGCTTCCGCGCCGATGTTGGCGGTAAAGCTGTCAGCGCCGTACTGATCTTGGGCGTCAAGATAGTCTTCTTCGGTCATCAACTGACCATAGGTCAGATCGGTCAGACCGGGCTCGATGACGACGTAGTTTTCAAAGTAAAGAATACGCTCCAGATCCCGAAGGGTCATGTCCAGCATCAGGCCGATACGGCTTGGCAGGGACTTGAGGAACCAGATGTGCGCAACGGGTGCTGCCAGTTCGATGTGGCCCATCCGCTCGCGGCGGACTTTTTGCAGCGTGACTTCAACGCCGCACTTTTCGCAGACAACGCCGCGATATTTCATGCGCTTGTATTTGCCGCACAGGCATTCGTAATCTTTGATTGGGCCAAAGATACGCGCGCAGAACAGGCCGTCGCGTTCTGGTTTGAACGTACGATAGTTGATGGTTTCCGGCTTTTTGATCTCGCCGAAGGACCATGACAGGATCCGCTCTGGCGAGGCCAGGCTGATCTTGATTTCGTCAAAGGTCTTTACAGGCGCAACCGGGTTGAACGGGTTGGTAGAGAGTTCCTGGTTCATTTCAATTCCTAAGAATGTGGGTTGCGGTGGAAAGTTTGGCGGTAAGATGCGCAATGACTGCGCATCTTACGTAGGGTGCGCCTTTAGGGCGCACCGTTCGCTTTACTCTTCCTCCGCATCCAGGAGTTCCATGTTAAGGCCGAGGCCCCGAACTTCTTTGACAAGAACGTTGAACGATTCTGGAACCCCAGCCTCGAAATTGTCCTCGCCCTTGACGATGGATTCGTACACCTTGGTACGGCCTGCAACGTCATCCGATTTCACCGTCAGCATTTCCTGCAAGGTGTAAGCGGCGCCGTAAGCCTCTAGTGCCCAAACTTCCATCTCGCCGAGACGCTGGCCACCGAACTGGGCTTTACCACCCAACGGCTGCTGCGTGACCAGAGAGTATGGACCGGTCGAACGTGCGTGCAGCTTGTCATCCACCAAGTGGTGAAGTTTCAGCATGTACTTGACGCCAACCGTGACCTTACGTGCGAATTGCTCGCCCGAACGGCCATCGAACACAATCGACTGACCCGAGGTATCGAAACCAGCACGTGTCAGCGCGTCGTTCACATCGGATTCCTTGGCACCGTCAAAGACTGGCGATGCGATTGGAACGCCTTTGGTCACGTTGCCGGCCAGTTCCAAGAAGTCTGCTTCGCTACGATCCGCGAAGGATTCTTCATAGGTATCATCGCCGTAAGCATGACGCACAGCATCACGAACCGGGGTCATGTCACCGGAACGGCGATACTCTTTCAAAGCCTCGTCAATCCGCAGACCCAAACCGCGTGCGGCCCAGCCCATGTGGGTTTCCAAGATTTGACCGACGTTCATACGCGACGGCACGCCGAGCGGGTTCAACACGAGGTCAACTGCGGTGCCGTCTGCCAAGAATGGCATGTCTTCGACAGGAACCACCTTAGAGATAACGCCCTTGTTGCCGTGACGACCAGCCATCTTGTCGCCCGGCTGCAGCTTGCGCTTGACCGCCACGAACACTTTGACCATTTTCATCACGCCCGGAGGCAGATCGTCGCCGCGACGGACTTTTTCCACCTTGTCATCGAACCGGTTGTCGAGCGCACGCTTTTGCGCCTCAAACTGGTCATGCAGGGCTTCGACGTCCTTGGCTTCGGATTCCGCTTCCAGTGCCAGCTGCCACCACTGACCACGCGACAGCGTGCCCAACAGATCGTCATCAATTGTCGCGCCGGGCTTGACGCCCTTTGGACCTTTGACGGCAACTTTGCCCATGATCAACGTTTTCAGACGCGAGTAGATGTTGCGCTCTAGAATGGTCAATTCGTCGTCACGGTCACGTGCCAAACGTTCGACTTCTTCACGCTCGATCTGCACCGCACGTTCGTCTTTGTCGACGCCATGACGGTTGAACACGCGCACTTCTACGATAGTCCCAAACGCACCGGGTGGCAGGCGCAGCGACGTATCACGAACGTCGGACGCTTTTTCACCAAAGATGGCGCGCAGCAGTTTTTCTTCTGGCGTCATTGGCGATTCACCCTTTGGGGTGATTTTGCCAACCAGAATGTCGCCCGGCTGAACCTCGGCGCCGATGTACACGATGCCAGCCTCGTCGAGGTTGCGCAGCGCTTCTTCACCGACGTTCGGGATATCGCGGGTGATTTCCTCTGGCCCCAGCTTCGTGTCACGCGCCGCGACTTCGTATTCTTCGATGTGGATCGAGGTGAACACGTCGTCTTTCAGAATGCGTTCCGAAATCAGGATCGAGTCTTCGTAGTTGTAGCCATTCCATGGCATGAAGGCCACGATGACGTTCCGGCCAAGGGCCAGTTCGCCCATGTCGGTGCAGGGGCCGTCGGCCACCACCTCGCCACGCATCACGGTATCGCCCACCTTCACCAGCGGGCGCTGGTTGATGCAGGACGACTGGTTCGACCGCTTGAACTTGCGCAGACGGTAGATGTCGACGCCGGGTTCGCCCGGTTCCAGCATCTCGGTCGCACGCACAACGATACGCTGCGCATCCACTTGGTCGATCACGCCTGCACGGCGCGCCATGATGGCAGCACCGCTATCACGTGCAACCACAGCTTCAATACCGGTGCCCACGAATGGCGCATCAGCCTGAAGCAATGGAACCGCCTGACGCTGCATGTTCGAACCCATCAGGGCGCGGTTAGCGTCGTCGTTTTCAAGGAACGGGATCAAGGACGCCGCAACCGATACCAACTGCTTTGGCGACACGTCGATCAGATCGATCGCATCTGGCGGGTTCAGCATGAATTCGCCCGCTTTACGCGAGGAAATCAGATCATCCGTGAAGCGGCCTTCGGCGTCTTGTGCCGCGTTCGCCTGAGCGACCGTGTGACGCATTTCCTCAGTAGCCGACATGTAGACGACCTCATCGGTCACCTTGTTGTCGATCACCTTGCGGTACGGTGTTTCGATGAAGCCATACTTGTTCACGCGGGCAAAAGTTGCCAACGAGTTGATCAGACCAATGTTCTGACCTTCTGGTGTTTCAATCGGGCACATACGACCGTAATGGGTCGGGTGCACGTCGCGCACTTCAAAGCCAGCACGTTCGCGGGTCAAACCGCCAGGCCCAAGGGCCGAAAGACGGCGCTTGTGGGTGACTTCCGACAGCGGGTTGGTTTGGTCCATGAACTGCGACAGCTGCGACGAGCCAAAGAATTCACGCACCGCAGCCGCCGCTGGTTTGGCGTTGATCAAGTCTTGCGGCATGATCGTGTCGATCTCAACGGAAGACATCCGTTCCTTGATGGCGCGCTCCATACGCAGCAGGCCAACGCGGTACTGGTTTTCCATCAGTTCGCCAACCGAACGCACACGGCGGTTGCCGAGGTGGTCGATGTCGTCAATCTCGCCTTTGCCGTCGCGCAGTTCGGTCAGGGCTTTGATACAAGCCACGATGTCGGCCCGGTCCAGCGTGCGCTGGGTATCTGGGCGACCCAGATCCAAACGCATGTTCATTTTCACCCGGCCAACGGCGGACAGGTCGTAACGCTCGCTGTCAAAGAACAGCGTGTCGAACAGCTGGGAAGCTGCTTCAACTGTTGGCGGCTCACCCGGACGCATAACGCGGTAGATGTCCATCAGCGCGGTGTCGCGACCCATGTTCTTGTCAGCGGCCATCGTGTTGCGCAGGTACGGGCCTACGTTCACGTTGTCGATGTCAAGGATCGGAATTTCGGTGATGCCCTGATCCAGCAAGGTCTTGACCGACCCGCCTTTCACTTCGCCATCACGGTCCAGTTCCCATGTCATCTCGTCGCCAGCTTCGACCCAGATCTCGCCGGTTTCTTCGTTGATCATGTCCTTGGCAACATAGCGGCCCATGATGTGATCAAACGGAACCAAAAGTTCGGTGATCGAGCTTTCGTCTTTCCACTTTTTGACCATACGCGGGGTGGCTTTTTCGCCAGCCTTCAAGATCACTTCGCCGGTGGCCGCATCGACCAGATCATAGGTCGGACGGGTGCCGGAAACGCGGCTTGGGAAGAATTTGGTGACCCAGCCCTTGTTCTTGACATAGCTGAAGTTCACGGTCTGGTAATAGGCATCCATGATGCCTTCTTGGTCCATGCCCAGCGCATAAAGTAGCGTGGTCACTGGCAGTTTGCGGCGACGGTCGATGCGCGCGAACACCAGATCTTTGGCGTCGAATTCAAAGTCCAACCACGAACCGCGGTACGGGATGATCCGGCAGGCAAACAGCAACTTGCCGCTGGAGTGGGTCTTGCCCTTGTCGTGGTCAAAGAACACGCCCGGGGAGCGGTGCATCTGAGACACGATCACGCGTTCAGTTCCGTTCACGACGAACGTACCGTTGTGCGTCATCAAAGGCATGTCGCCCATATAGACGTCCTGTTCCTTGATGTCCTTGACCGAACGGGCACCGGTGGATTCATCGACATCAAACACGATCAAACGCAACGTCACCTTCAAAGGTGCGGCGTAGGTCATATCGCGGCTCTGGCATTCATCAACGTCGTATTTCGGCTTTTCAAGCTCGTATTTCACGAACTCCAGAACAGCCGTTTCGTTGAAATCCTTGATCGGGAATACCGACTGGAAGGTTCCTTGGATACCTTCACCGTCCCCAGGCTTCGGGCCTTCACCCGAGCGCAAGAACAGATCGTAGGAAGATTTTTGAACCTCAATCAGGTTCGGCATATCCAGAACTTCACGAATTTTACCGAAATACCGGCGGATTCGTTTCTGACCAACGTAAGCTTGCGCCATGCTCGTCGTTACCTTTCATCTTTTTTCGCCGGCGCGCGTCCTGTCGGGCACAGGGGCACGCCGCTTGGCGAGAGGGGGTAGAGGTTCCATTCATGCCGCCTGTCCCGTCAGGCAACTCCCGAACCGTTACCGCGCCTTGGAAGCGGCTTTCGCAAAAGCCATTGCCAAGACGCGATTGGCTGGGCCCGGGATTTCCCCCGGACCCAGCCAGAAATTGCTGAACCAAGGGCTTGCGCCCCCAGTGTCAGATTACTTGAGTTCAACCTTGGCGCCAGCGGCTTCCAGGGTCTTCTTGAAGCCTTCAGCGTCAGCTTTGGTAACGCCTTCTTTGACTTTACCGCCAGCTTCGACCAGGTCCTTAGCTTCTTTGAGGCCCAGACCGGTGATGGTGCGGACTTCTTTGATGACGTTGATTTTGTTAGGACCGGCTTCGGTCAAAACAACGTCAAATTCGGTCTGCTCTTCAGCAGGAGCCGCAGCAGCCGCTGGACCAGCAGCCATCATGACAGCGCCACCGGCAGCTGGCTCGATGCCATACTTGTCTTTCAGGATGGTTTTCAGTTCTTGTGCCTGAAGAAGGGTCAGACCGACGATTTCTTCGGCAAGTTTGTTCAGATCAGCCATTTTGTTTTTCCGTAAGTTGAGAGGGGTTCCAACGAAGTGGGATAATCCCACGCGAGGCGAGGATCAGGCGGCTGCCTTTTCCTCAATGGTCGAAAGAATGCTTGCGATGTTAGACGCAGGCGCGCCAATGGCACCGGCAATGGCAGAAGCAGGTGCGCCAATGCACGAAACGATCTGAGCAATAAGCTCTTCACGCGACGGCATGCCAGCAACAGCTTTGACACCAGCGGCATCAAGGATCGTATCGCCCATTGCCCCGCCAAGGATCACGAACTTGTCGTTCCCCTTAGCATAGGCTTCCGCAACCTTCGCCGCAGCGACAGGGTCCTCGGAATAGGCCATTACGGTCATACCCTTGAGAAGATCACCCATCTTAACGCCGGGTTTTCCTTCAAGAGCGATCTTGGCGAGCTTGTTCTTGGCAACGCGTACGGACCCGCCTACGTCGCGCAATTTTGCGCGCAGGTCCTGCATTTGAGCAACCGTCATGCCTGCGTAGTGAGCAATCACCACGACGCCAGAGCTTCCGAAGATTTGGCCGAGTTCATCGACCACTTGCTCTTTTTGGGCTCTATCCACAGTTTCACTCCAAGTGTGGGGGTCTCCCCCCGGCTCAAGTTTGTGTCGGACAAGGCCCGACACGATCGGGTCCATGATAAAGTCCCAAGCCTAAGATCACTCGAGGAAACCTCTGTGAAATTCGTCTCGAACCCCATCTCAGGAGGGCAATTAAGCACGGGTTAAACCGGGCACCCACCGTCTCGGACAAAGCATGCTTGGCCCCGTAACGAATCACGCGGGCTTTTGCATCAGCGGTATCTATCCATTAGCGTTCGCTTTTCCAAGCCCTTGTTAAGCGTTGGCTGCGTTGTTGTGGGTGCATCTGTAAGGGTGGCGCGATTTCTGTGTCAAAACTGCGCTAACGGCACTGTGATTGCAGACTACCTTGCGCCATGTGCCCACATATCAAAGAAAAAACGGCCGCAAAACGTCTGCGGCCGTCTATCAAGTTTACTGACGACTTGGCCCTGGGGCGCAAATCTTAGTTGGCGGTTGCCGAAGCGGTGTCAACCGTCACGCCAGGACCCATGGTCGAGGACAGCGATACCTTTTTCAGGTAAGCACCCTTGGCACCCGATGGGCGCGCGCGGGTAACTGCTTCGACGAAAGCACGAACGTTCTGGGCCAGTGCTTCCTCGGTGAAGGAAACCTTGCCGATACCGCCGTGAATAACGCCGGCTTTTTCGACTTTGAACTGAACTTCGCCGCCCTTGGCCGCATCAACTGCGCCCTTGACGTCCATGGTCACCGTGCCAACCTTTGGGTTTGGCATCAAGTTACGTGGACCAAGGATTTTGCCAAGACGACCAACCAGCGGCATCATGTCCGGTGTTGCAATGCAACGATCGAATTCGATTTTGCCGCCCTGGATGATTTCCAGCAGGTCTTCTGCACCAACGATATCTGCACCAGCTGCTTTGGCTTCGTCAGCCTTGGCACCACGTGCGAACACAGCCACGCGAACCGTTTTACCGGTGCCGTTTGGCAAGGTGACAACGCCACGAACCATCTGGTCGGCGTGACGTGGGTCAACGCCCAGGTTCATCGCGATTTCCAGCGTCTCGTCGAACTTGGCCGAAGCCGCGCCCTTGATCAGTTTGACAGCGTCTTCAACCGAAATGTGGGCTTTGCCAACAAATGCCTCGGCTGCTGCTTTTGTACGTTTGCTCATTTTAGCCATGATCTCAGCCCTTCACTTCGATGCCGCAGGATCTGGCCGAACCAACGATGATCGCCATTGCGGCTTCGATCGAGTTCGCATTCAGGTCCTTCATCTTGGTTTCAGCGATCTGGCGGATCTGTGCGACAGATACTTTACCAGCAACCGTGTGGCCCGGCTTAACAGAGCCTTTGGCACGGTTACGCTTGCCAACTGGCGGAAGGCCAGCTGCTTGCTTGAGCAAGTAGGACGCAGGAGCGGTCTTGAACTCCAGGCTGAACGACTTGTCCTGATAATAGGTGATGATCACAGGGGTTGGCGTGCCCGGTACAGCATCAGCGGTCTTTGCGTTAAATTCTTTAACGAAAGCCATGATGTTCAGACCGCGCTGACCCAGCGCTGGACCAACTGGTGGGGATGGGTTTGCTTGACCCGCTTTAACTTGCAGCTTCAAGCTGCCAATAATCTTCTTGGCCATCTGGCCGTCTCCTCTATCACAGCGCCCGTCCTTGATTGGACGAATGGCGCGGTTTAGTGGTTCGGGTTGTCACGAGGTATTCCCCGCGCGCCCCTCCCACGTACAAACACTTAGATCCCCTTAGAGACCTGAGTGAATTCCAGTTCGACCGGGGTGGCGCGGCCAAAGATCGACACAGACACCTTGAGGCGGCTGTGCGCGTCATCAACCTCTTCAACCATCCCGTCAAAGCCTTCAAACGGACCATCGGTCACTTTGACCTTTTCGCCGGTTTCAAAGCGGATCAAATTGCGTGGTGCAATTTCGCCCTCTTCGACACGGTTCAGGATCTGATTCACCTCGGCGTCGCGCATCGGCATTGGTTTGCCTTGCGGGCCAAGAAAGCCCGTCACGCGGTTGATCGACGAAATCAGATGATAGCCGCGGCTCGACATTTCCATGCGGACCAGAACATAGCCCGGCATAAAGCGACGCTCTGACGTCACCTTCTTGCCCCGACGCACTTCGATAACCTCTTCGGTCGGCACAAGCACTTCGTCAATTTCTTCTTCAAGACCCGCGTCTGCGACGGCCGTTCTGATCTGCTCGGCAACTTTCTTCTCAAAGTTTGAGAGAACGCTTACCGAATACCAACGCTTGGCCATTGCCTAGTCCACCTTGTCTGCACCGACAGCTATCTGCCGAAAATTCCTGAAATCACTGGCACTTTTGCGCCCGTAACCGAATAAAAAACAGCGCGCAGCTCGAATCGCTGCACGCCGGTTTTATCACTGCTGTGCGCCACCTAACGCCCTATGGACCGAAATTCAAGGAAATTACGACGCTTTTGCAACCGGGCGCTAGTTTGCGCCGATGATCGCACCAAGCCCAAAGCGGATCAAAATATCGACCAAGCTAAAGAAGGTGGCGGTCAGGGCGGCCATGATAAACACCATGATGGTGGTCAAAACCACTTCGCGACGCGACGGCCAGACGACCTTGGCCACCTCGGCGCGCACCTGCTGCATGAACTGAAGTGGGTTTGTCATAGCCATTGGAGAGATCCTGAAATCGCGGTTTCGTGGAGCAGATACGCGCTTAGGCGTAGGAATTCAAGCGCGTTACCATCACGGACACGCGCCCCCTAAGGCAATCGCTTCGCTTGGGCGCGTGTTTTTGGGAAAGCAGGCCGGCGTTGGGGAACTCGAACCCACGACCCCCGGTTTTGGCCGTCGATATGCGCCGTCGAAAAGTTCGGCGAATTCTGCCAGCACATGCGCTCTCAGATCCATAAGGATGCAGACTTGGTCCCAAGTTTCTTTCGGGTTCTGTCTGCGCCTTGGACCTAAACCCGCGCGATGGTGCGTTTGCGCCGGTCGATCCGGGTTATCTGTCAGATCGTGGCAGGATCTATTCAGGCAAGCGGCATCGTGGCGCGGGGAAATACCTGCGACAGGCGATTATGACCCATCTTGATGTGCCAAGATGATGACACAGGCGTCAGACTGGATGGCTCGACATATAGCTTTTGATCTCGGCTTCCAACTCTGCCATCTGTTCGCCCCCGGCCATCAGGTCGGTAACCTCTTCGCGGGTCTTTTCGCCCTTGCGGAAATCGGCGGCCTTGGCCCCTTTGATCAGCACGGCGAAGTGGTCACCCACGGTCAGGGCATGCACGACGTTGTGGGTGATGAAGATCACCGCGATGCCCTTTTGGCGGGCTTGCAGAACGATCCGAAGCACATGGGCCGCCTCTTTAACCCCCAGAGCTGCCGTGGGTTCATCGAGGATCAACACCGACGCGCCAAAGTGGACAGCCCGGGCGATGGCAAGGGCTTGGCGCTCGCCCCCTGACAGACCACCAACCAGCCGGTCCCCATCCGTGATGCGGGTGATCCCCAGATCGCGGACCGCTTTCACCGCGATATCATTCGCGGTTTTGCGGTCAAATGTCTTGAACGGACCCCAGCCCTTTTTCGGCTCCTCGCCCACAAAGAATGACCTGCCGATGCTCATCAGGGGGAAGGTGCCACCGAACTGATGCACGGTGGCGATTCCGGCATTGCTGGCGTCCCTTGGGCTGGCAAAGGCTGCAGGTTTGTCCGCCAGCGTGATCGTGCCGGATGTGGGTTTGTGAACCCCGGACAGCAGGCGGATGAGCGTCGACTTGCCCGCCCCGTTGTCGCCCAGCAGGCACAGCACCTCGCCCGGATAAACCTCTAGATTGATATCGTGCAGCACATCTATGGGGCCAAAGCTTTTGTTGATCCCGCTCAGCGTCAGAAGTGGTCTGGTCATCATTTCAACTTTCTGGACGGGTTTCTGGACGGGGTGTAAGACAAGGCCATCTTGCGGAAGGTGTTGTTCATCAACACTGCCACCAGCAGCAGCACGCCGATGATCAGACTGGCCCAGTTGGCGTCAAACGGGGTGTAATAGATGCCTTGATTGACGATCGCAAAGGTCAGAGTGCCCAGCACGATGCCAACAACGGACCCATAGCCGCCCGTCAGCAGAACCCCGCCCACGACCACCGAGATGATCGCGTTAAAGATATAGGACTGACCCGCCGAAACCTGAGCCGAGTTGTACAGGATCGCTTGGGACAGGCCGACAAAGGCTGCGCTCATGCCAGAGCACATGAACAGCACGATCGTCACGCGTTCTGTTGGTATACCTGCATTGCGGGCCGAAACTTTGTCACCACCCATCGCCAGGATCCAGTTGCCATAGGGGGAATAGTGCAGAACGAACCCCCAGAAAATCGCGGCAGCGATCCACCACAGGATCGTCACCTGATAAATGCCGTTGATAAAATGGCCCAGCAGGAATTTCGCTTCGGGTCCGGCCTTGATCGAAACCGAGGTTGTCCCGGTGATCAGCACCGACAGGCCAAGGGTCAATCCGGCGACGGCAAACAGCGTGCCGAGGGTGACGATGAACGAAGGCACGGCGGTTCGCACCACCAACAGACCGTTGACCAACCCAACCAGTGCCCCCAACGCAAACGCCGCAACGACACCAACCGCGATCGGCAGACCAAAGTGGCCCGACACAATGGCACAGGTCATCGACCCTGCCGGAACCATAGAGCCGATGGAAATGTCCAATTCGCCTGCGATCATCAACAGACCAATGGGAATGGCGATGATGCCCAGAGACGCCGCAACGTTCAACCACGACGCCGCCCCGGACACCGAAGCAAAATTGGTGCCCCCAAAGATCGTGAAGAACACAAAGACTGCGGCCAGCCCAAGGAATGAACCCGTCTCTGGTCGGCGCAATAGGCTGCCAATTGACAGTTTGTGGGATGGATCGGACATAAGACGATTCCTGTCGAAGAATGAGACGTGATGCCCGCCCCGAATGGGAGCATTCGGGGCGGGCCTGTTGCGCGGTGGGCTTAGCGGTAACCAGCGCCTGCACCGGCAAGAGTCGCGTCGATGTTGGCACTGTCAACGATGCCAGGTCCGGTCAGAACCGGGGTGTTGGAAATGGCCAGACCGTAGTTGATATACGCATCCGCCATGCTGACAGCGAGGAAGCCTTGCAACCACGGCTGCTGGTCCACCGCGAACAGTTGGGTGCCGGCCTTGATACGGTCCAAACCAGCGCCGTCCATGTCGAACGATGCCAGAGCGACTTTGCCAGTCAACCCGGCTTGTTCGATCCCGGTCGCCGCAGAGTTGGCGTCGGCCGCTGAAACCGTGACAGCACCGTTGATGGTGGTGTCCTTCAGCAGGGTTGCTTTGATCGCTTCGGCCACAGCCGTCGGGTCACCAAAAGACGATGCAGGCAACGGCAGCTGGTTGGAAACGCCGCCTTCTTTGGCCGCGCCGTCGGCAACGCCCTTGCAGCGATCCTCAAGGTTCTGTGCGCCCGGAACGGTGTTGACGCAGATCACGTTCTTCATGCCGTGGGTGGCAAAATAGGCACCGGCGGCCAGACCTGCGGTGTATTCCTCGTTGCCGATGTAATTGATGGCACCAAGTTCGCGAGCTTTGTCAGCACCGCCTGCATTGTAAAGGATCACCGGGATGCCGGCGGCTTGCGCGGCTTTGATAGCCTCGTCCTGTGCATCCGGAACCCAATCCGGCACAGCGATGATCGAGGCACCTTGGCTAATGGCGGTGCGCACCAGGTTGGCCGCGTCGCCGCCAAGGTTGTCATAGGTTTGCAATTGCAGATAATTGACGGTGCCGCCATGGGCCGTGACAACAAGGGTCGCGTCATCGATGCCCTTTTTGACCTTGGCAAAGAATGCGTCGTCCGACTTGCCACCGACAACGGCGATCATTTTTCCTTCTGCTGTGGCAGCCGTTGCTCCGAATGCCATGACTGATGCCAGCAGAACCGCCTTCATCACTTTCGATTTCATCTTGTATCTCCTCCCTATAGCCGCCCTTCGGCGGATTCAAAGTTGCTTTGAATTCTTGTTGCGATCACTTGTTCGCATTCATACGCGCCCGTTTTTCGGCAAACCGTGCGTCCATCCGGGCTTCGCCTTCTTTGGTGCCGTCATGCCAGGTGCCGAACCACTGATCGAACGGCACCATCCCATCCGAGTAGTTCACCTCGAAATACTTGTGGTGCAGGTAGTGGGCGAAAGCATGGGTGCCCATCGCCGTCTTGTCGCCAGCCTCGATCTTGTCGAACCCGATATGGCCCACCACGGCCCCTGTGCCAGTGATTTGCAGGTGATAAAGCACCAGCAGCGGATGCGACGGGACAACAAGATGGATCAGAATGTCGGACCAATAGAGCAGGTGTTCGACCGGGTGCATCGAGAGCGATGACCAAGGGCTGGGGTTGATGGAGTTATGGTGGACCGAATGCACCCACTTGTACAAAAACGGCGTGTGGATCAGACGGTGGATGCAAAAGAAATGCGCCTCGTGGAACAGCGGCAACAACAGCCCCACGCTGATCAGGATGTAGGGATGGTCGGCAAATGTCGTCCACGGCCCCCAGCCATGCGCCCAGGCGTAAAGCATCCCCACCTCATAGGCGGTCCAGATCGGCACCCCGGTGCCAAAGCAGCGGATGGCATTGTCGATGTTTTGGCTGCGGAACATAAAAACGTCCGACGGCTTGTCCGCCGGGAACAGCGCGTTGAACTTGAACCGGTTGCCTTGTGTGCGCCGAATGTACAGGCGCAGTTCCAACAGGCCATAAAGGATCAAGACGATGGTTGAATTGCGAAGCCAGATGAACCCGATCCAATGCCAATCAAGGTTTTGCATCGTCTCTTTGGAAGGTGTGAGGTACAGCCATATCACCACAGCCGTTGCCATGAACAGCGCGTTCCAGGGCAAGAAATATCCCGGCAGCCACGCCAAAAACTTCAACGGCTTTGGCGGCCACACGACGATGGGCGCGACCTCTAGCGGGGTGTTCGGCGTATAGTCACCCCGCTTGTTGCGCGTGCCGAATTTCAGGTCATCCACCGTGTCTCTCCCCTTACGCGCAGTTTGCTCATGTCCGGTGCAGACCCTTTATGGTCCGCCGGTTCAGGCGCAATGCGCCCCTTCGTTGACGTATTCTGTATGCGACGCCGCCAGGCACGCGATGTTGTGCTGTCCCGTCTTGGTTCGATGCGGCTTCGCGGTCTTTCGCCCAGATGCATTTCTAGACCACCTTGCCAAATAGTCGCATGGCGATCTTGATGGAAATCAATCAATCCGCTTAGCAGGGTTGATCCGATTTCCGTAACCTTCTGAAAAAAAACACAAAAATGTAACGCACCCGTGTCACCTTGCAAGACGTTGCCGCCCTTGCAGGGGTGGGAAGTGCCACTGTGGACCGCGTTATCAACGAGCGGGGCCAAGTGCGGGAGGAGGTCACCCGCAAAGTTCTGGCGGCAGCACGCGAACTTGGCTTGCGGCGGGTCCTGCCGGAAAGCCACCGCAGCATGATCCGGATCAACGTGATTCTGGCCCGTCCCGAACTGCCCTTGATCAACCGGATGGGAATCGAGTTTCGCCGTCTGGGTCACCGGATGGGGCATTCTGTGGTCATCCACCGCACGGTTCTGGATGACGAAGCCCCCGCGACCATCGCCACGGCGTTGCTGCGCAGCAGCTGCGACGCTGCCATCGTCTATGCGCAGGATCATCCCCTGATCCACTCCGCCATCGCCGAAATGGACGCCGGCGGCAAACCCGTGGTCACGATGATTTCGGACCTGCCGGGATCAAGGCGGCTGGCCTATGCCGGGACGGACCATGTCAAAGCAGGCCGATCCGCCGGGTACTTCCTGACCCGAATGACCCTGCCCGGAAAGATCATTGTGCTGTGCAACCATCTTGGCTTTCAGTCCCACGCCGAACGGCTGCACGGGCTGCGGGATTTCCTGACCGAAGCGGGGAACCGCCATGTCGTCGCCCAAGTCGTCGAGGGCGGCGACGACGTCATAAGGTCCGAGGCGCGGCTGAAAGCTGCTTTTGCCGACCATCCGGAGGCGGTCGCCATCTATAACGTCGGCGCCGGCAATCGGGGTGTTGCGGCGGCAATCAGAGCGGGCCTGCTTGTAGACCCGCCAACCTTTATCGGACATGAGTTGACCCAGTTCACCTGGGGCATCCTGCAAGAGGGGTTGATGACCCTGACCATCGACCAGAACCCGGAATTGCAGGCTCAGTTCGCGCTTGACGTGTTGTTGAACCACTTTGGGTTCGACCACGCGACCCATGTCGAGCCACCTTATGTCTCTACGGTGCCAATTGGCCTATATGGCCCCGAGAACCTGCCAGACATCAGACCCGAATAAAGCCGGGCTTCAGATCGTCGCTGCCTGATCCGCCAGCCACTTGACCATCGTGTCACGCAACACTGGCACATCCTTGGCGGAAAAGGCGCGTGGGTCCGCCCCGAAAATACCGTGCAAGCTATGGGTAGGGTCATGTCTTTGCGGGCCGAATGGGTCTTCTTTGGCCTCTGCCAGCTTGGCTGGTGGCAGCAGGGACAGATCGACCCGCGTGGGATGATAGGCGGCCAGCAGAGTCGTTTCAAACCGACCGGCATGGTCCGGCGGAAGAGGTGCCGCAGGGTTGCCATTCACCCCCAAGGCCAAAACGGTCATCGACCCCTTTGTTGCATTCCATTCTGTGGCCAAACCCCGGATCATCGCCACCTGCTCATCCGCGAAATGCCCACTAAACAGCACTACTTGCCGAACGCCAAGCAGCGTCAGACGCGTCAGAGTGAACCGCAGGATCGCCGCGATCTCCTCGGCCCCCGGCATCATTACCGTCCATGGATAGTGCCCATGCCCGCCGCCGGTCCCCCACCAAAGAGGTGGATAGACCAGCCCACCCACCAGTTCGGCCGCATCAAGACATAGGCCATGGGCCTGCAACCCGTCCAATCCCACCGGTAAATGGTGGCTGTGATACTCGATGGTGCCCAGCGGCACCCAGATGCGGGGCAGCGAGATATCTCTTCGGCGATCTGGCCGGGCCTCAACAGTTCCAATTGGCGGGTCATCGCAGGTCCTATTGGTAATAGTTGCGCGGCCAGACATGCGCCGCGAAGGCCGATTTCAGATCCTCGGGGAATGCGCATCCGTCACTATAGACCACATTCATGTCGACATGTTCCGGATTGGCCATGCCGGGAATGACGCAGGACAGTTCGGGGCAAGACAGCACATAACGCATCGCGGCTTCGGCCAAGGTTGGGTAATAGGGCGCGCAGAGGTTTTTCAGGGCGCGAACCCGTGCCAATGTTTCTGCAAACCGGTCCCCATGGAACAACTGCGCAGGCACAGAACCCGGTGGAAAAGACGCATAGGTGTCGTCGTTCCAGTTGCCAATGACCCCGAATCCAGCGGCACCCGCGCGATAAACGCTTGGCGCCCTGCCCCGGCTCTGAACAGCTCTCCCGCCGGACGCTGTTCGAACAGGTTCAGCACCACCTGTTGACTGCAGACAAGGTCCAATCGGGCAAGGTCCACACCATCTTGCGGGCGGTAATCGCGGATCGACACGCCGATCTGATCAATCTTGCCCTCGACCCGCAGGGCGTTCAGCGTTTCCAACCAATCCAGATCATACAGACCCGACGCCATCCAAGAGTGAAGTTGGAACAGGTCGATCCGTTCGACCTGCAACCGCCTCAGGGCATTGTCCACCATCTTGCGCAGATACCAGGCCGGATACCGGCCACGCATCTGCGGATGCTCATCGTCCGGCGCGGGCCATTCAACTGGCTGGGCCTTTGTCGCGACATATATCTTCTGGCCTGTCCATGCCTTTAGCGCACGGCCAATCACCTCTTCGGAATGCCCGTTTCCGTAAATGTAGGCCGTATCAACAAGGTTCACGCCCTTGTCCCAAGCGTGATGCAACGTCCGCATCGACGCTGCGTCGTCGACCGCGCCCCAGTCGCCACCAAGTTGCCACGCCCCGAAGGCGATCTCACTGATCTTCCAGCCCGTGCGACCAAATTTCCGGTACTGCATGCAACCCTCCCGATCCTTGGCCACAGGATAGAGATGTGGTCGTGAAGCCAAAGGTCAGACTTGATCGGTTTCCATCAACTCGATCAAGTTGTGGGTTTCTTCGGTTTAGACCAGCTTGATGCGCACTCTTTGCACCGTGATCGGCGACCTGCAGAATCGGCCTAGATAAAGCGGGAAACGCACAATGGGCGCGCAAACACCACCAACCGCAGGGTTGGCTTATGGGTGGATCTTGTCTAAGTCATTGAAAAGGCTGGCAGGAGTTGGGGGACTCGAACCCACGACCCTCGGTTTTGGAGACCGATGCTCTACCAACTGAGCTAAACTCCTATGCCTTGGCGGGGGTTACGGCACAGCGCGCGGGAAATCAAGGGCCAAGATGGTGACATGGGGGATTCTGTTTGCAAAAAAGTCTGGGTCAAGGGGTGGGCAGTGTGCCCAACGCCTGTTGCCAGTGGTATCGACAAGTGTCGCTAGCACGCCTAACGTTTCAGCACCGCAAATGGAGCGTTCGATGCAATTGTATTCCTCTCCGACAACGCCCTTTGGCCGCAAGGTGGCCATCTTGATTATTGAGGCGGGTCTGCAAGACCGGGTCGCGATTGCGACCGTTTCAGGGACGCCGCTGGATCCGGGCACACTGCCGATTGATCGCAATCCGCTTGGCAAGATTCCCGCGCTGATCTTGAACGACGGTCGCGCGATCTATGACAGCCGGGTGATTTGCCGTTATCTCGATGCGCAATCGGGTGCGGGACTTTACCCAAAGGACGACAGTCTTTGGGACGTTCTGACACTTGAAGCAACGGCCGATGGTATCCTCGAGGCGGCGCTGCTGATGGTTTATGAAAACCGCATCCGCCCCGAGGATAAGCGTTTTGAACCTTGGGTTGACGGGCAGTGGTCAAAGATAACCAGAGCGCTGGACGCGTTGGAAACCCAGTGGCAAGACCTGCTGAACGGCCCGCTGACAGCCGCCCATATCGCCGTTGCCTGCGCGCTTGGCTATGTGGATTTCCGACATCAGACGCGCGACTGGCGGGCGGACCGGCCGAAACTGGCGACGTGGAGCGCGCAGATGTTACAGCGCGCCTCGGTTTTGGCAACTCTGCCCGTTTAGCAACCTGTCCGTTCGTGATTCCTTGACTTCGTGGGCAGGCTGGATTTGAGAGGTATCGCCGCCAAGGCTGGGCGATTGCTCACAAAGTCCTCGTAGTTGGGGGTAAAATGCGCAGCATTCAAGGCAACAAAACAGGAAAAGCGGAATTCTGCCCCCCCTGCGCGGTTTTGACCGCTGGACGGCCCCGCTTTCCTTGGCTAAAACCCGCCCAGCATGGCTGCGGGAAACCGTGGCCCTATCGATATATGGGTCGCACCATTTGCGGCTTTGGAAGGGAGAATATCTCGTGTCCCACGCAGACGATCACGAAGGCACTCGCCGGGATTTCCTGTACTATGCAACGGCTGGTGCCGGTGCTGTGACAGCCGGTGCTGCAGTTTGGCCGCTGGTCACTCAAATGAGCCCGGCGGCAGATACCCGCGCTTTGGCGTCGATTCTGGTCGATGTGGCCGATGTCGCGCCGGGCACGCAGTTGACCGTGAAATGGCGCGGCAAGCCCGTGTTCATTCGCCGCCGCACGCCCGAAGAGATTCAGGCCGCGCGCGACACGGCGCTGACCGATCTGGTCGACGTGAACGGCGAGAACGCAAACAAGCCTGATGCAGATGCCGCTGACGCAAATCGCACGATGGACGAAGCCGGCGAATGGCTGGTGATGATGGGCGTTTGCACCCACCTCGGCTGTGTGCCGCTGGGCAACGCTGGCGATTTTGGCGGCTGGTTCTGCCCGTGCCACGGGTCGCATTATGATACCGCGGGTCGCATCCGCAAAGGCCCCGCCCCGCGCAATCTACCGGTTCCGGTAGCTGCATTCACCGACGAAACCACCATCAAGCTCGGGTAAGGAAACATCATGGCCGGAATTCCGCACGACCATTACGAGCCCAAGCCGGGCTTCCAATCATGGCTTCACAAGCGCCTGCCAATCGTGGGCTTGGCTTATGACACGCTGATGATCCCAACCCCAAAGAACCTGAACTGGATGTGGATTTGGGGCATCGTCCTGACGTTCTGTCTGGTTATCCAAATCGTCACAGGCATCGTTCTTGCGATGCACTATACCCCACATGTCGATATGGCCTTCGCCTCGGTTGAGCGGATTGTGCGCGACGTGCCGGGCGGCTGGGCGTTCCGTTACATCCACGCTAACGGCGCGTCGCTGTTCTTCTTTGCGGTCTATCTGCACATCTTCCGCGGCCTTTATTACGGCAGCTACAAAGCGCCGCG